>JABSRA010000035.1 GCA_013215445.1 Oceanospirillaceae bacterium | reverse complement strand
ACATTTTTTAGAAAAATTTCGACAGAATTGGCAGACCAACTCAGAGCGCCTGGCTGAGCTTGCTAGTGTTGCAGCGTTATTTTCTGTTTCTCAGCAGGCCGCGTGGCGAGAGTACCAGCAACTCCGTAATCAGTTTGACGCATTGCCCGAGACCATGTTTGAACTCAGGTCTAAAGACGACTGGAACTTGGCAAATTTCTGGCTGGGGAAAAAAGCGGCCCCCAAAGCGCAAAAAATATCGCAGCTGCTGCAACAAATTGAAACTTCACAAAACAAGTTATCCGTTGCAGATAACCTAACCTTGCAAGAGGCAACTGCTCAATTCAGATTAGTATTAATACTGGGCACTGTCCTAGCATTAGTGGTTGGCATAGGTATCGCGCTACTGATCAGCAAGATGATCACTGTGCCAATTCTGCAGGCGGTGAGCCGCACCCGCGAAATCGCCAGCGGCGACTTGACCGGCGAGCCACTGGTCAATCGCAACCGAGACGAATCGGCGCAACTGACTAGAGCACTGAATGAGATGAGCGGCAGTTTAAGCACTATGATTGGCAAGTTTGGCATCACCGGCACAGAGCTCTCCAGCGCCGCACAACAATTAGATAAAGCCACCACCATCACTACTAAATCTATGGAAAACCAGCAGCAGGAGACCGAGCAAGCCGTGGTCGCCATCAGCCAAATCAGCGATACAGTACAAGAGGTTGCCTACAACACAGTAAAAGCATCAGAGTCGGCCCAGCAAGCTTCCAGTGCGTCGCTACAGGGCAGTGAAGCCGTTGAGGAAACGGTCACCAGTATCAACTCTCTCGCCGGGACCATCGATGTCGCCAAGACGGCCATCAACAAACTTGGCGCCGAGGCTGAGGGTGTGGACGGTATCGTCTCTGTGATCAGCAGTATCGCCGACCAGACTAACCTACTGGCATTAAATGCCGCTATCGAGGCGGCCCGCGCCGGCGAACAGGGCCGCGGCTTTGCCGTAGTGGCTGATGAGGTACGCACCTTAGCTGCTCGAACGCAACAGGCAACCGAAGAAATTCAAACCGTTTTAGGGCGCTTGCGCACTGGCACTATCGATGCGGTACAGATGATGGCCACTAGCCATGAGCTGGCGAAAAACTGTCTGAAAAAAGCCGATAATGCCAGCCACTGCCTGCAAGATATCAATACTACTGTCAATGACATACTCAAGGCCAATACCCAAATCGCAGTGGCATCTGAACAGCAGAGTGCCGCCGTCAAAGAGGTCAATCAAAACATCGTTAATATCAACCTGGATGCCGAAACGACCTTAAACAAATCCCGAGAGACTGCCCTAGCAGTCAGCCGGACCAATGATTTAACTGCGGACATGGGCCAGATGATCTCTCAGTTTCAGGTGCGTTGAAGATGAGTAGTGAGAAAAAGGTCATCTTCTTCTCCATCAGAGTCAAACTATCTTTACTGCTGTTCAGCTTCGCTTTATGCCCGCTGTTCATAAACAATTGGATGTCATTCTTGGCGGCAGAAAAAGCGCTGGAAAAGAGTACCTTATCAGGTTTAAATTTAAGCGCGGAGTACAAGGCCGGTGAAATTTATCTGTATTTAGAAACCTTAAAAACCAATACTAGAGATTTTGCCACCGACGGTTTTATAAAGCGCTCTCTGGGGCAGACAGCGCTGTATAATTCAGACACTACGGCGTTGAATCAACATCTTATTCACAATAAGTTGCCTAGCCACAGCGACTTGATTTCAATCGACATCATGGACACTCAAGGCGTGATAGTCGCCTCTACTCAAACGCAGCGAATAGGTTTAGCGCTGCGTGATCTACTCACTTTCCAGCGCGGCAGCGAGGGAGTTTATGTCTCAGCGGTCAAGCGTAGTTCCGCCGGGAAATTGACCGGAAGCATCGCCATTCCACTGTATAAAACCAGTGATTCGAGCGCCATCATCGGCGTGTTAGTCAACCACTATCGCATGGATAAACTACAGGATTTGTTCAGTGGCAAGCTCATTGCCGCTTTAGGGGGAAAGACCCAGTACCGCAACCTATCGGTACAGGAAGCAGTCTACTTAGTCGATTTCTCCGGCCAGTTTTTAACCCACTCTGCAGAGTTTATCAACCAGCGAGCGGTAATAAATACCTACCCTGTGCAGCAGGCAAAAATATTTAACCTAGAGACTGATGGCATCTGGGATAACGGCTTAGGTACGGCAGTGATTGGGGTTTCAAGCATCGTTGAAATTGATGACTTTAAGTACTTATTAATTGTTGAGAAACAACTAGACGCAGCTTTCGAAAATATACAGCAGTTAAAATCTCGATCCTATTTACTCTTCTTAATTACCTTATTGGCTGCCTCCCTCGTCTCCTGGTTAATGGCCTATTATATAACCTTGCCCATGCAACAGTTAATGTCCTGCATAGATCATGTATCAACGGGTAAATTTGAGAGCAGCTTGCGAGACATTAAACATCGGGACGAATTTGGCTTGTTGGCATCAAAATTCAATCATATGACTCAGAAAATTAAAAGGATGCACCATCAATTAACCGAAAAAAACCGTGAGCTATACCATCAATCTATTTTAGATTCACTGACCGGTCTATACAATCATCGCCATTTATTTGAACGTGGTGCATATTGTATTGCAACGGCAAAAAGGCACAATAAAACACTGAGTTGCCTGATGATTGACATCGACCATTTCAAAGGCATCAATGACAAGTATGGTCACCCCTTCGGTGATTTTGTATTATCCAGCATCGCTAAAGTGTTTAAATCACAGCTGCGAAAAAGTGATATATTGAGTCGTTATGGTGGTGAGGAATTCGCCATTATCATGCCTGATACCGATGGCGAGAATGCACTATTAGCCGCGGAGCAAATTCGCCACGGGATCAAATCTCACCTCTTTATGCAAGGTGCGACACAGCATTGGCTAACCATCAGCATCGGCGTCGCTGAGTACAACCATCTAGACAATGATCTAATGGATATAATCTCTAGAGCTGATTCAGCACTCTATCAATCCAAACATGAAGGTCGCGATCGATCAACGCTAGCCACTGATACCCGACATATCGCCTGGCATACGGGTTAGCACAAGGTGACTATAATGGAATTTGTGCTGTGACTGCTAACCACTAATTGCAGCTGTTATTTTTCAATATCGAAAGTTACTAGCACTTGAAATATGACAGCGTTGCATCGGGCATATTCATTAATTTTAAGCTTCGCCTAACCCTTCGACGACTCCTATTACGGGTCCAGTGGAAGAACCCTCGAAAATGACGAGTCTGAGATAATTACTCATTATTCATTATTCATCCCAAAAATGCTGCTTTAAATGTTTTTCTAATATTTTTGCCATTGCCTCCAAATCAATGTTTCCGTTATTTTTTTTGAAGCTGTAACGCCCATTGAATAGCGTATGTGTCCAAGCAATTGGCGATACACGAGTGAGTTCATCAATAATTTCCTGCGAGACACCGCTGTCTCGCATTTTTTCGTACACTGAATTTAAGATCATACTGTTATAGGCAATGATGCAATTAGCAACCAATCTGGCTGCATGGGCACTAACACGGTTTTCAACGACTCGTTTTCCTTGAAACACCCCTCTATAAGTTTTTCTTATACTGCTCTGCAACTGGTGATAAGCTTCAGTTCGGTTTCTGGCATTTCGAATAGCTTTTCTAAGTTCCATATCATCAATCAGGTTCAGCACATGGGTGCTTTTAAATATAGAGTTGTACTCGAACAACGCTGCTTTTAATTTGGCGTAACGTGCATGAGAATTGAGCTTACGAATAATGTTGCTTTGAGTATTTTCCTGCATGATGAGTGACAATAATACCCTAATGACTCCTCGCCGTTGAGAGCGAATGCGATCAACATTGATTACCCCTTTAGGTTTAATGATCCCAGCGTAATTGTCGGAAGCTTGGATTGCATACAAATTATCAGCGGCTTTTCGAACGTTTTTAATACTGGGTACATAATCCACATTTATGGAATCGAGTGTTACAAAATTTAGTTTGTTCAAAGAGTGGTTGTCGCCCGTTACCATATCTATATCAATATCAGTTTTGTTGTTGTAAATCATGTCGTACAAGGAATGACCTTCATATTCATTTAGACCTAAATTTTTGGCATTCACAGCAACAAAATTCACTAGTAGTGTATAAAGTGATAGACCACAACCTCTACCAAAATGTTTTCGTGAATACCGAGACTGGATGGTACTATCAGTAGTTGTGAACTTTTGTCCATCTGCATCGGCTAGCACCTTATCATCCATCAGATTCCATTGTTTGAAAATAGGTAACGATTTGATGTAATTACTAACAGTTTCATTGGCTGTGCAGAGTGTATCTACACGAATAAAATTTTCTCGCATGGAGCGTAATTGGTTTAGGTCTAAGTCTGACATCTCCGCCATTTTATGTGTGCCAAATCCAAAAGCTTCTGATAACAAACAAGCATTGAGCACTAGAGGAATAGGCTTTTTCCGCTTCGCATAGCGATCTATTATGTGTGTAAAACCCTCCCACATTTTAATTTTATCACCGACAAACATCATAATATTGGCAATTTCAATCTTGGGGAGATTTTTAAAAAAGGCATCATCCAGCTTTTCTAAACGATCGTAGGTTAGACTCCAGGTCTGTTGCCCTGTTTTGTTTTCGCGGATGCGAAATCCTGGGTTGTTATTATCTAAGATGTTTTCGGTAGTTCTGTCCCAAGCATTATCTAACTCTTGAAGGGCATCATCGAGGCGCTGATCACAATAGATAGGTATCTTGGCATACCCGAAATCAGTCGCTATTTTTTCAGCGTCATCTACTAAAGCGTCATCTATCAAATCAGTGTCAATATCGCAGTATGACACGCTATCATTACAGTACAGCCTACCTCGATCAACTTCATGATATATTTTTTTATATACAAAAAATTCGAATAGATATGGATCAATGTATATATCAGTAGGTTTTCTTTTTAAGTATTGAATCATACTTTTTGGTACTGTAAATCCAAAATCATCACAATTTTTTAGCGCTGATGGACTTTTCCCGCTGTCATAGTGTGATTTCAATAGATCCATTAACTCTTTGATATAGCTGTTGTCTTTGTCATATTCAAAAAAAACTGTATTAAATATAGGGCGAAGATAGAGCGAAAATATACGTGACGACTTACCGTAGTATTCCCATAGAGCGGCTTTCTTATTAAACGATTTTCCATCTAAGAACTCCGACAAAGCACCAAATTGTTCTTTGGGAAGAATGCTATAGGCTATTTCGCTCAATTCTTCCTGAGTCATTTGTTTACTGCGAGTTGGAAACCATTTGAGGAATTTGGCTAATTTTGGAAAGTCCACTACAACACTAGAACTGTATTCCATTTGTGCCATCGATGCATAGATTTTACCTGCATCCATAATAGCCCTAGTATGGTAAAGAAAACTCACAATCAGATTATCCATGATTTGTTGATATCGGTGGTAAACAAAGCAGATGATGTGCAGCCATTGCTGAGGTTTGCTCAATCGTCGTAGTCTTGATGCGGCGTATTGATCGGTAATATCGGCATAATATCGCACAGCGTTCTTAGATAATTGAAGTAGGGGGATGAATTCTATAGTGAAGGTATATAATTCCGCAATACGCTGTGCTTTTTCTACTTCGGTTTTCACCGCTGTATATTTAAAGTTTTTTTGATCATCGCGAATAATATTTAACGACGTAATACCATCATCTCGAAAAAGTAACGAAGTAAGCTGATCTGTGGTAGATCCCGGTATCGATACCATAATTTTATTGAGGCGTTTGTTCTCTTCGGCGAAAGCCCACTGAATAAATCTTGAAGTGTGGTATAGGACGGTATAACAATTTGTTGATGATCGAAATAAACCATCAATTGGCGAAATGCGCTATGGCCTTTAGGGTAATAGCGAAGCAAATTACAAGCATGTGATTGAGTCTTTGCTATAAAGTCTGATGACCAACTACGATAATCAAATAATGATAAAATTATCTGTCGCTGTATTCTATTGTAATCACGTGATATGCGCCCAGTAAATAAATTGGATTGCACTCCACTGTAATAAGTCCTTACGATAAATTGCACATCGTTGCTGACTTCATCCAGCGAAAAATTAAAAAATTGATGCTTGGCTTTGAAATACCCCAGTTGTAAAATAAAGTGAATGCGAGTCTTGGTATTTCGATGTTGAGATAATGCGTTTCGCTCAGATAAATTCAGCGTAAAGTAATAAATTTGCTCTTGTGTGTTAAATATTGGCCTTGCATAAAGCTCTTCTTCTTCCGATGAAGATAATAATTGAATACGTTTTGTATTTTTCATTGCGAGACTAAATGATATTTTATGATAGACATAAGCCTATGGCGCATTAGATAGTTTCTCTACCTTCTAAGTGATTCCCAGGCACCATTCTTTTATGGAGAATTCCAAATACAACGAGTTGATTCAAATCTAATACGTAATAAATAACATGGCTTGCGTGTGGAAGGCTAAACACTCCCTCCGCAATATCAGGTCTGTGTCTGCCAATCGTTGGTCTGTTAGACAATAAAACGATAGCTTGTCGCAGCTCTGACAAGTATTTTTTAGATTGTAAGCTGCCCCATTGAATAAGTGTGTAACGTCGAATTTCGATAAGATCAAATTGTCCATTAGAGGTGAGGCGATATCTAGACATGTTAATCGTATTGGCCTAGCTCTAATGCTGTAAAAAATGACTCGCCGTCTGTGGTGTTACCACTCTCAATGTCACTTTTTGCTTTAATGAACCTTGATTGCAAGAGCTGTAATTTAAGTGCTTCATTACTTTCATATTCATCCATCGAAATTACGACAGCAACGGGCTTTCCATTTTTGTTAATTTGCACCGGTGCTCGTTGAGCTTTTAGTAGCAAATATCCAAATTGAGTTTTTGCTTCATTAGCTGATAAAGCATCCATTATTATATCCTCATGTCAGAATCGTTCGATTCGTTTATTATAGACGAATCGAACGCTTAAAGCGATCAAAGCCAACTACCACAAGAGTATACCTGTGCGATAGTATCTATTTTCGTTGAATTTTACTATCATATAAATTAAATTATTATTTATGGTAGGAACCTATCATATAGTCTGAAGTGATACGATATGTCATTAATAGGATATGCACGAGTTTCAACCACGGATCAAGATTTATCCGTTCAGCATGCAGCATTGAAGTCAGCTAGATGCAAAAAAGTATTTTCTGAGAAGAAAAGTGGTAACCAGCAAAAAGGGAGAACTCAACTTGATGCTTGCCTTAATTACCTTAGAGAAGGCGACACTTTAATCGTCACTCGAATTGATCGACTTTCCCGTAGTCTCAGAGATTTGCAAAATTTGGCTCACGATTTAAAAGAAAACGGTATTCATCTAAAAGCAACTGAGCAACCCGTTGATACGTCCAGTGCTGCTGGCAATGCTTTTTTTAATATGTTGGGAGTGTTTGTTGAATTTGAGACAACGTTGAGAAAAGAGCGGCAACTAGAAGGCATTGCCAAAGCAAAAGCGGAAGGAAAATACAAAGGCCGCCAACCAACAGCACGAATAAAGTCATACCAAGTCATTAGCCTTATAAAGGAAGGTTTTACCCGTCAGGCAGTTGCAGAGAAATTGGATATTGGGATTGCCAGTGTATATAGAATTCTTAAAGATCATTTGGAAGACAGCCCCACCAGTGTTTTACCAGGTTCCCGTTCAAAAATAAAAATAGCCAAGCTAGACGTTTCAATGAGGGTTGAAAATAATAGTAAATTTGTGCGGGGGAAAAACAAAGCAAGAGAATACATAGAAGATGACTGGATAAATCAATATGATATGGTGAAAGATGACTGGGACTATATCTTGAAAGTTCCCTATAGCTCAATGGAAGAACTTGAAGAATTAGTGTATGAAATTATGTCTGAAGCTCAGTCTACCGCAGATATTAAAAATTGTTTTGTCGAAATTAGTATCGAACACATAGGCTCAGGGAAATGTTGGTAGTAAATACTGAGCCCGAATATCTACTCACTCAAATAGTTAACGTAGAACTAATTCTTATTTATGCTGAATTCAGTTTAAATTAATATAGTGAGCCTTAATTCATGAAATGGATTTCTAATCAATGTTTAAACTTCTATCAATAGGCGATGTATTTAAAATAGGGGTACTGTCGCAAAGTTAAATTTTGAAAAATAGTTTGTTGTTTTTAATAGATTTAATTTCTATAAAATCACTAAAAAACAAACTTTGCGACACAACTGCCAAAAAATTATTTATAAGATATAACCTTTTGATTTTGTATACCCAGCCCTTCAATTTCAAGACTGATGTGCTGTCCGGGTTGCAAGTATATTGGTGTGGGCTTTTGACCTATACCGACCCCTGGAGGCGTACCTGTCGAAATGATATCACCTGGCTGTAGAGACATAAATTTCGATACATAGCTAACCAGATGAGCGACGCCAAAAACCATCGTATCCGTAGAGCCGTTTTGATAACATTTGCCATCGACACTCAATTTTAGCCTTAGCTGTTGTGGGTCTGTTACTTCATCACGGGTGACAAGCCAAGGTCCGATAGGACCGAAGGTGTCTGCGCTTTTTCCTTTTACCCATTGGCCCTCTCTCTCAAGTTGGAATTCTCGCTCGGAGAGGTCGTTGATCACGCAGTAACCAGCAACGTACTCAAGAGCTTCTTTTTCTGAAATATTGCGACAGTGTTCGCCGATCACAACACCCAACTCAACTTCCCAATCGGTTTTTTTAGAATCTAAGGGAATCATCACATCATCATTCGGACCACTAATGGCACTGGTTGCCTTAAAAAAAATAATAGGCTCTGAGGGTATCGGCATTCCCGCCTCTGCTGCATGATCTGAGTAATTTAGTCCGATACAAATAAATTTTCCTACGCTTCCCACACAGGCGCCAATACGTACATTTTCGTCAACCAAGGGCAGATCTACTGCATTTAGCTCCGCTAATTTGGACAATGTACTGTTTTGTAATGTCTCACCGTCAATATCTGGAATTATCCCCGAGAGATCTCTAATATAGCCTTGGTCGTCTAACATACCGGGTTTTTCTAGGCCTTTTGGGCCAAAGCGTAACAGTTTCATAACTTCTCCAAATTTAAAATACAGTTCTTCTTACAATGTAAAGTTTATCTTCGACTATACAGTCTAGATTTAAACGCTCAGTAGTGATGTTAGGCCTCCATCAACTAAATAATCACCACCGGTACAAAAAGCTGAGCGCTCACTGGCAAGAAATGCAATGAGTTCACTGGTTTCGTTTATTTCACCAATCCTGCCAATAGGGTGATTCGCGCCAAACTCCAACAGTAAATCAGCTTTGGATTTATCAGGGGTCACCAGCTGTTCTGCTGCGAAGTCAAGTAGTGGTGTACGAATTGACCCAGGGCTAATTGAGTTGACTCGTACGTTATCTTTGGCACAATCAACGGCCATCGCTCGCGTCATGGCATGCTGCGCTCCTTTGCTAGTCGCATAGGCAAGTACATTGTTCTGATTGGCGTGCCCTTGCACTGATGCAACATGAATGATCGAACCACTACCTTGTTTCTTCATGTGCGGATAGACATAGTGGGAGGTCAAAAAGCAACCACGCAGGTTGATGTTCATAACACGATCCCAATGGGCTGAATCGGTACTTTCGATGTCTCCGTAACTTTGAATTCCCGCTGCGTTTACTAAAATATCTATGCCGCCAGTCTTTTCAGCAATGGTGCCTATCCAGCGTTTAACACTCGCTTCATCGGCAATATCAACCTCGCTGACACTCAACTTGAGCCCTTTCCCGGCCCGCTGGGCAATTTGGTTAGATTCAATGTCAATACCACAGAGATAAACATCACCCCCGTCCCTCGCCAGTTTCAATGCAGCGCCAAGTCCAATACCACTAGAGCCTGTAACAATCGCAACTTTTCCTGCAAATTCTTTAGTCATAATACTCTCCTGATAACTGAGCCCAGTTACACATAATTCAAGGAAGACATTTAATTTTGTTGGTCCAATTCCCATTCAGAGAAAAGGCTAGACCTTGTGTTGCAAGCATATCAGTCTAACCCAGTCCCATCGCTTACATAGTTAAGCCACCGTCGAGTACAAAGTGTGTACCTGTGACATAGGCTGCATTATCGGATAACAGAAAAGCCACCACCTCTGCCATTTCACTTGGCTGGCCTAATCGTCCTACCGGCTGACGATCGATGAAGTTCTGCATTGCAGCCTTTGGATCATTTGCGGCATTGATACGTGCGTGCAAAGAAGGGCTTTCAACCGTACCTGGGCAGATGGCGTTAACACGAACTCCCTGACTCACATAATCCGCTGCGAGAGACTTTGTCAGCCCCAAAATGGCTGCTTTAGTCGCAGAGTAAGCGAGGCGATTGGGAATAGCCTTAAGGGACGATGCCACTGAGGAGACATTGACAATTGCCCCGCCACCATTTTCAATAAAACTCGGTAATATAGCCTGACAAGTTAAAAACAAACTGGTGACGTTAATTGACCAAGACTTATCCCAGTCCTCACGACTGGTAGAGGCGAGTGTTCCCTCGTGTACCCAACCCACGCCGTTGTATAACCCCGTCCAATCGCTACGCGAAGCTATACAATCTCTAATCTCTTGCTCGTCGGTAGCATCCATGACTCTTTCCGTTAAACGCTTTGCATAACCTAAACTGGTCGCATCGCGGACCAACCTCTCTAAGCCAGCTGCATCAACATCAGTCGCGACAACAGTGGCACCGCCCTCTAACAAACGCAGTGTAACCGCGTGGCCGATGCCCGCCGCTGCTGCCGTTGTCAAAATTATTTGGTTTGATAAATCAATCATTTTTTTCCTCCAGTGCAGTAATCACACCCCGTATTTCGGCCAAGCCTTTCATACGCCCTATTAATGAATAACCTGGGTTGGCCTTTTTATCAATGTCGTCCAATAAAAGGTGACCGTGATCCGGCCTCAGTGAAATTTCCCAATCAATAAGACCCTGTTTGCGCCGTCTTCGCTCTTCGTTGAGAAGAACGTCAATCACCCCAACCAAATCGAGATCACC
Source organism: Oceanospirillaceae bacterium (assembly GCA_013215445.1). GTDB lineage: Bacteria > Pseudomonadota > Gammaproteobacteria > Pseudomonadales > Balneatricaceae > Rs1. The sequence goes on along the minus strand of JABSRA010000035.1, from coordinate 36,155 downwards.
ATCCAGGTGATCTGATTCAAAGAAGGAGCCATCCTCTTGACGCTTGACGTTTCTTAAGTGAGTAAAGTGCACTCTATCGGCAAATTCTTTGGCCATCTCTACTAAGTGATTATTTTCAAGTGGGCCCAGTGAGCCTGTGCAAAAGGTAATACCATTGGACAGTGAGGGAATGGCATCGAAGATAGTCCGGTAGTCATCGGCATTACTCACAACACGCGGTAATCCAAATAGCGAGAACGGTGGATCATCTGGGTGAAGACACATATTTACGCCCACAGACTCAGCCACTGGAATAATTTCTTTTAAGAAGGCAATCAAATTATCTCTAAAACGAACACTGTCTACTTTTGCGTAATCTGCAAGTTTGGCTAGGATTCCCGGCCGGTCATGGAATAGCTCAGCGCCTGGAAGGCCCGCGATGATGGTCTGCTCAAGGGTGGTAATCTGTGCCTGAGACAGTTCAGAAAAGCGTGTGGATGCCCTGGCTATCAATTCATGCGGATAGTCATCGCATGCGTTGGGGCGCAGCAATACAAAGACGTCATAGGCGACAAAATCGACCATATCAAAGCGCAGTGCAAAGCCACCGTTAGGCGCCGGATATAGAAGATCTGTACGGGTCCAGTCCACAACTGGCATAAAATTATAACAAATCGTTTTGACCCCGGCCCTGGCAAGGGTGCGTATGGTGTCTTTATAAGCCTCAATGTATTGTCCAGCTTCTACAGTCGCCAGTTTAATTGATGTATGTACCGGAATACTCTCAACGACAGCCCATACAAGCCCCGCTGCTTCTATTTCCTCGCGGCGTTTTATGACACTTTCTTCTGACCAGGCCTGCCCTTCGTAGGTATCGTGCAAGGCCGTGACAATCCCTGTTGCACCTGTCTGCTTTATCTGGTCCAACAATACTGGATCATCGGGCCCATACCATCGCCATGTCTGTAACATGTGCACTCCTATATAAGTAAATTTCGATTTACTATCGCGCACTGGTACAACAAATGCAATAATAAAATTAAAAACCTGTATGTTACAGAATATTCTCATACAACATAAAAAATACAACTTGTTGTTATTATTAGTTATTTTTTTAAATTCAAATTTTCTTGTTTTTTAAACCAATTTGATGCATTCTTAACTGGCCCAACAATAACAACTGTATTTGGTACCTTATATGAGAAACGAATCCTCAACCGATAGCACAGTATCTACGCAGAGCGCCGTTGACAGACTGGTTCAACAAATAAAAGATCATATTCACAGTAATGCCTTATCAGTGGGGGATAGCCTGCCTTCAGAAAGAGAGATTGGCGAAAAATTTAGCGCCGCACGCAACACAGTTCGAGAAGCGTTCCGCATTCTTAAGGCCTACGGGGTTGTAGAAATCAAACCTAAAGTAGGGGCAGTCATAGTCAACAGACATATGGATGCCGTACTAGATTTGTTTTCCTTCCAGTTGGCAATATCGCCTGAGAGCTTTCAGGATATTCAAGGATTCCGCCGCTTAATTGAAATGGGATCTGTAGATAGGTTGTTTGAATATGTTACAGAAACTGATATCCAAACGTTATACAGCATTAACACGGACCTACTGAATGCTTCATCAGCCAAAGAGGGAGCGGAACAAGACTTTCTTTTCCATGTGAGCTTATTGGCAATTTCAAAAAACAAAACAGTAGTCGATGTTTTTTCCATGATGAAACCTATAGTTTCGCGCCTAATGGAGACGGGGAAAGAGCGAGATGGGTTGCAAAAAACTTATGAACATCACCAACAAATTATAGACGCACTCGCCGCCAGAGATCGCTTAGCTTTTAAGTATTTTATATCAGCACACTTAGATCAAGGTATGGATTACGTCAGTGACTCTATAAAAAAGACCCAGCCCAGTCACTCTTGACTGAGTGGGATTAGAACATCAATCAGCACAGGTTTTAGAACGAAAACGAAAACAAAAACAAAAGGAAATACAACATGAAAACCAATACCCAACTCATGAAATCAGCCCTTATTGCAGGCTTTATTAGCATCGCCTCTATGCCAGCATTTTCCAGTGAAATAACTGTCGCTAGCATAGTGTTCCAGCAAGATCAGTTCTTTAAGACAATCCACATGGGTATGCAAGCAGCTGCCGATGAGCAAAAAATTACATTGCTCTCCGGTAACTCTGCGTCTAAGCCTGAAAAGGAAATAAGTTTAATCGATACTTACATTGCCAGAGGCGTTGACGCTATCGTCATTTCACCTGTCTCAAACGTTGCCTCTATTCCCGCATTAAAGCGCGCCGCCGACAAGGGCATCAAAGTAGTTACTTATAACTCAACTATCGATGATGCCAGCATCCCCGTTTCTTATTTAAACTCCGCACAACGCGATTTAGGTAACACAACTGGTGCACTAGCGGCAGACTTCATTGCTAGCAAGCTAGGTGGAAATGCGATTATCGCCACTCTTGGCTTTAAGGCACTGCTACCTGAAATTTCAGGGGATCGCGTCGATGGTTTCATCGAATCAGCTAAAAAAGGTGGCACCCTGAATATTGTTGCACAACAAGATGGTTGGGTAGCTGAAAAGGCATTACAAGTTGCAGGTGACATCATCACTGCTAACCCAAACATCAACATCATCTTTGCAGCTAACGAAGGGGGTACAGTAGGTGCAGTTCAAGCTGTTCGCAATGCCGGCAAGCAAGGGAAGATCTTTGTCTTTGGCGTAGACGGAACAGAGCAATTGGTCAGTTTCTTATTACAAGATGACAATGTTTTACAAGCTGTAACAGCTCAACAGCCTTATGCTATGGGTAAAATGGCAGTAGAAATGGCCATCGCAGCGGTTAAAGGAGAAACGACTCCTAAGAAAGTAATAGTGCCCGTGTTAGGGCTCTCTCGTACCGATCAAGCGGCTGTTAAAGCTTTCCAAAAGGCTCTTCTTTCTCTTAAGTGATGTCTAACCAAACAAGCTCAGTGAGTTTGCATATGATCTTTCTCACTCAAGCTTCTAAGGCAGTGGTAGCAATTACCATTGCCATATTACACGCCAATCCCTTCAAGAGAGTAATGTATGTCAGCCGAAGTTGAACTCAAATCAATAACCAAGATATATGGAAGTGTTGTCGCACTAGATCACTTTAGTCATACCTTTAAAGCTGGGAAAATCCACGCGCTGATGGGTAAAAATGGCTGTGGTAAATCCACTTTAGTTAAATTAATGAGTGGCGTCATACAGCCCAACGAAGGATCTATACTGATCAATGGTAAGGAAACCAACTTTCACTCCCCTAGCGATGCATTTGCCGCAAACGTCGTCACAGTACACCAAGAACTGAGTCTAGTTCGCGAACTTTCGGTGACAGAAAACGTCTATCTGGGACGCTTACCGGAGAAGAATATACTCGGGGTAAGCTATATCAATTGGACGTTAGCACACCAACAGACTAAGGCGTTACTCAGCAAAATGGGGCTTGATATAGACCCCGATACAGAAGTGTCCTCTTTGAGTGTTGGCCAACAGCAAACCATTGAAATTGCCAAGGCAATGTCATTTAACCCAAGTTTATTATTACTGGACGAACCGACTTCGGCTCTGGCATCAAAAGAAGTTGAAATGCTCTTCACTTTGCTGCGCAATTTAAAAGAGCAAGGCGTGACCATGATGTATATTTCCCACCGCATGTCAGAATTGGCAGAAATTGCCGATACGGTCACAGTGCTTCGCGATGGAAAACTCATTGGTTGTGTTGAAATGGCTGAATCATCCAACGATGAAATTATCAGTATGATGTTTGGTGATGTGGCTCACGCCACCCGGCCGGCAAGAACATTAAGTGCTGAAAAATTGCCCATTTTAGAAGTACGCAATTTAAGCAGTGCGAATCGCTTTAAAGATATCAGTTTTGACTTGCACCATGGGGAGATACTCGGCATAGCAGGTATGTTAGGTGCCGGCCGCTCAGAGCTGATGCGTGCAATATTCGGCGCCGATCAATTTGATAGCGGTGAGATCACTTTCGAGGGAATAAAACTCGAGGAGTTCAACCCTAGATCTATGACTGCCATGGGTATTGGCTTTACCTCTGAAAACCGTAAGGAAGAGGGGCTTGTCCAGGCACATTCTATTCACGACAATTTGACTATGGCCAGTCTGCGGAAAAATTCTCCCTACGGCATCGTCTCAAGAGCCACTGAGAGTACAGCAGTTGCAAAACAATTCGCGGATTTACACATAAAAGCAGGCAACGCCGAGGACCCCGTGTCTTCCCTTTCGGGCGGCAATCAACAAAAAGTGGTCATTGGTAATTGGTTAAATATCTCGCCTAAAATCATGTTCTTTGACGAGCCTAGCCGAGGCGTTGATGTGAGAGCCAAAGAGCAAATTTTTAAAATTATTTGGCAGCAATCAGAGCGGGGATTGAGCTCAATCTTTGTCTCTTCTGAACTCGAAGAATTACTACATGTTTGCGATCGTATCTTAGTCATGAAACAAGGGATCATGGTTGGTGAGCTCGACCCGACGCAAACGACTTTAACTGAATTATATTCTGCCTGTATGGAGGGGTTCTAATGCAGACCTTACAACAATTTCGACGTTACCCAATGGAAGCGATACTGGTAATCATTTTTCTATTACTATCAATTAATGCACCCGGTTTTTTTACGGTTGATAATCAACTCAACGTATTGCGCAACATCACCATGCAAGGCATCATTGCATTTGGCATGACAATGGTCATCATTTCCGGGGAAATTGATTTGTCCGTCGGGTCCGGCATCGCGCTTTCAGGCTGTATTACCGCTTGGGTTACCCGTGAATTAATTGTTATCACAGGTCCCGTTATAGCTATTTCAGTTGGCGCTGTAGCAGCCATGGCTGCATTGTTTTTCATCGGCGTAGCCACCGGTAAACTGAGACAACACTTCAATATGCCGACCTTTATTACAACCTTAGGTTTGTTGACGGTACTTTCAGGTGTGGCTAATTTGATCACAGACGGCTTTCCAATTACCAGTTTCCCCTACGAGTTCAATTTTATCGGGTCGGGCTCTGTACTGGGCATTCCCGTCCCTGTGTATATTTTTGCATCTGTGTTTAGCGCTATCTACTTCCTAATGAACTACACCAGTTTTGGCCGTGCCATTTACGCGGTAGGCGGTAACTTAGAGGCTGCTAGACTCTCGGGGATAGATGTTTGGAAGACCAAGACACTAGCGCTGGGGATCACTGGTATCTTGACAGCCATCGCAGGCATTTTAATTGCCTCACAGATCTTATCAGGCAGCTCTGGCGCTGGTCGAGGTTGGGAGCTCGATGTTATCTCGGCTGTCATTATCGGTGGAACGAGCTTATTTGGCGGCAAAGGTACAATGCGCGGTACTCTAATCGGAGTATTGTTTCTCGGCATCATAGTCAACGGTATGACGTTGATGAACGTCAGTGAATATTGGCAGTATGTCGTACGTGGTATGCTGATTATTTGCGCAGTATTGTTAAACCATTCTCTAAGCAAACAAACGTCACACTAGGGAAACAGTAATGGATAACCTAAGATGTGTGGCCGCAACGGGTGATATTTGCGGAGAGGGTGCGACTTGGTCCGCCGATGAGCATTGTCTGTACTGGGTAGACATCAACCGCTTCCTTCTGCACAGCTTACACATCTCAACAGGCAAGGTTAAAACACATTTTTTTGACGAGCCGGTTGTGGCGTTATCCCTAACGGATGTAGAAGGTAAACTATTAATTGCCCTAGGATCCAAACTGGTCTTTTTAATCATTGGGACCGATCAACGCCAGGACCTCAAGATTACTCTGCCCAACTCCCCCCTTGTACGCTTTAACGATGGTCGTACAGATCCTCGCGGTAACTTCTGGATTGGCACTATGAGTAACAATGTCGGCCCCAATGGTGAAAGTCTGGATATCGTTGATGGCCTGGGGCGTCTCTATCGTTATTCTTTTTCTGGCGAGTTGGAGGAATTTGAAAACGGTATTGGCATAGCCAATACCTTGTGCTGGTCCCCCGATCACCAGCACTTCTATTTTGGTGATACCCTCAAAAACGAGATCAGAGCTTATTCCTATGATATAGAAACGGGAAATATCGGTGTGGGCAAGCCACATTTTTCAGGCTTTGATCGAGGTTTACCGGACGGTTCGGCCATTGACTCACAAGGTTACCTGTGGAATTGCCGCTATGGCGGTGGTTGTATTGTACGGGTATCTCCCGCAGGTGAGATCGATAAAATCATTGATATACCCGCTGAAAACATTACCACTTGTGCCTTTGGCGGTGCAGATCTCTCAACTTTATACATCACCACTGCACGAGAAAAAGAGAACTCTAAACATAGATTAGCAGGTTGTCTCTTCGCCCTTGAAACCGATGTTAAAGGCCTGCCTGAGAACAAATTTATTACTCAGGTCTAACAAAACTCAGATAACTGAGATATCAGCTGTAAATATCAATATATATAATGTGTTAACAGTAAGGACATATAATGAAAAACACCCCTAAAACATCTATTGCGGGACCTTGGTTCTTTGACTGGGGTGAAGTGAAAGGGGAAGTACATACTTTGGGAGGTATGCTTGCTCCAGTTTACTTTCGTCTTGCATCGGGTGTCGAGGTACAACCTTTTGCCATCGCCCCCTGGGTAAATGATGAATCTAAAGATCTGACGTCTATCCCACCGATACTGAGAAATTTGCGCGGGGAGTTTCCCTGTGTACCTTTCGGTTCGGACCCAAATTACCGAGCGCAGAGCGATTCAGAAAACTTACCCCCAGCTGAGTACTTGCACGGCTATAGCGCAAATAATCATTGGCAATTAAACAGTTTAGACGAAAGTTCAATCGTAATAAGCATTGATTACCCCGAAAATCACTCAGTCAAAACACTGACGAGAACTATCACCAAAAAACCTGGCGCCGCTCTGCAAATTAGCCTACAAATTGAAATGCGCCGCAGCGCTTCTATAGCACTGGGTATACACCCAATATTTTCCTTGCCAAAGCATCCACAACGCGCACAGCTATATTTCCCAATCTATAGTAGTGTGCGTAGTTATCCACAAATTTTTGAAGCCGGACGCTCAATATTATTGCCCGATCAAAATGTCGATAGTTTTACTGCCCTTAAAACTCACACCGGCGATGACATTGATTTCTCGCTACATCCTCTGCCAGTGAAAACCGAAGAATTACTCATGATAGAAGGTCATGATGGCCGTGTAGAGCTGATTAACTATGAAACTCGATCTAAGTTGAGTATGCAATGGGATGCCAGTGTTTACCCCAGCTGCCTGATTTGGATTTCAAATAAGGGTCGCACCAATTACCCTTGGAATGGAAGATTTACTGGAATAGGCATAGAGCCTGTGAGATGGGATTTTGATGCACACTTGTCTGCGAATCAAAACCCACTAGCTTCTTCCTGTAGTCTAAGACCCAGCACATTTGATATTGAGACTGAACAAGTTTTCCACACTCAATACTGCATAGTAATGGAGAGCATAATAATCTGAGGAGGAAAACAAGGTAAGCAACCTGCGGTTGCAACTGTTGTTCCATTCTCAGACTCGTCATTTTCGAGGGTTCTTCCACTGGACCCGTATTAGACTAAATAGACCTCGTGGGAAACCGGAATTTTACCCACACCTATTATGGCTAAAAAATCAGCTCAGCCTTTTTTACCACACCTAATGCCGATCACTTAAAAAGGCTTCACTACCACTAAAATTAGAATAGGCACAAACAGCGCGAGCGGTAGCTCGTTATAGAGACGGTAGTAGCGACTAGATTTATCCAACGCCCCCGCTTGCATCTGTCGGACGATGGCACCGCACTTAATATGATAGGCAATTAATAGCGCCACGAATAACAGTTTGGCATGTAGCCAAGCGCCACTAAAACCGTAGCCAAGCCACAACCACAAACCAAAACCTAAGGTAAATAGCATCATAATGGTGCTGAACTTATAGAGTTTTAGGCCCATGATCTGCAGTCGCCTCACGTCTTGATCGGCACTACAGCCCTCGACAAAATGCACAAAAATACGCGGCAGATAAAAAATGCCCGCCATCCAACTGGTCATCGCCAATATATGAAAAACTTTTACCCAGAGCATTACTGATTTATATCCACTCGCTTGTGAACATATATTTTAACTGAGCCATGTTTGCAGGTCTAGGCGATAAGGTGATTTCGCCTTGATCATTGCGCATAAAGCAAGCACACTAGACCTTAAAAGAGACCCTGAATACCTCAAATAATCACTGTGCTCGATATATTATGCTGAGGTTGTACCCGATTATTTAACCCAAAGAGAAACCCAATGAGTTTATTGTCATCCCTTAAAGCTATGTTCAGTAGCGACAAAACACCCGCCGCACCGGTGGCTATGGACAGTGAAGAATATAAAGGCTTTACCATCACCCCCGCGCCACTGCCTGAGGGCAGCCAGTTCAGAGTGAACGGCACTATTGTCAAAGGCGAACAAAACCACCGCTTTATCCGCGCCGACGTGCTGGGCAGCAAAGATGCCTGTGCCCAGGAAATGTTGCGCAAAGCGCGCCTGACCATTGATCAGGTCGGCGATGGTATTTTTAGATAGCGATTACTACTTAACAACGGCCTGTTACAACAGGCCATAAAAAACCTGCAATAGTCATTCTATTGCAGGTTTTTTTATAGCGAAAGCTGATTACGCGCGCGATTCCAACATGGCCACTGCCGGCAGTACTTTACCTTCTACGAACTCTAAGAAAGCGCCCCCACCAGTGGAAATATAAGATACCTGTGTCTCGATATCATACTTATCAACCGCGGCTAGTGTATCTCCGCCACCGGCGATAGAGAAACCTTGGTTACTGGCAATCGCCAGGGCAATCGCCTTAGTGCCGCCGGCAAACTGGGCGAATTCAAACACCCCTACTGGGCCGTTCCAGATAATTGTCTGCGCATCTTCTAACAACAGTGCTAACGCTTTGGCCGAGTCTGGGCCAATATCTAAAATCATATCATCATCAGCAACATCGGCCACCGCTTTCACTGTGGCTTCAGCAGTCTCAGAAAACTCAGTGGCGACCACCACATCCGTCGGCAGTGGAATATCAGTGCTAGCCATCAGTTCTTTCGCCAGTGGGATCAGGTCATGCTCATACAGAGATTTTCCCACCGGAAAACCCGCAGCCGCCAAGAAAGTATTGGCGATACCGCCCCCGACAATCAATCTATCTACCTTGTTGCTAAGCGCGGTTAGCACAGCCAGCTTAGTCGATACCTTAGAGCCACCGACAATGGCTACCATCGGTGAAGCCGGCTTGTCTAATGCCTTGCCCAACGCATCCAACTCACCCACCAGCAGTGGACCAGCACAGGCAACTTTGGCATATTTTGCCACGCCGTGAGTCGACGCTTGAGCGCGATGTGCGGTGCCAAAAGCATCCATCACATACACATCACAAAGTGCGGCCATCTGCTTCGATAGCGTTTCATCATCGCTTTTTTCGCCCTGATTAAAGCGCACGTTCTCCAGCAGTACTACCTCGCCCTCTGCCACTGAGAAATCGCCATTTAACCAATCTTTTACCAGCCTAACCTCCCGCTCTAGCAGCACACTTAAATGCTCCGCGATTGGCTGTAGCGAGTATTGAGAGTCATATTCACCTTCGATAGGGCGTCCTAAGTGTGACATTAGCATCACTTTAGCACCACTTTTAAGCGCGTGTTGAATGGTGGGTAAACACGCCCTAATCCGTGCATCAGAGGTCACTTTCCCAGCTTTAACTGGCACGTTTAAATCTTCTCTGATCAATACTTTCTTGCCGGAGAGATCTAACTCTGACATTTTCAAAACGCTCATGTTGATACCTTAAAAATTATTGATTATCTGGTTGTTGCAGCCAGTATTGGCCGACATCTATCATTCTATTGGCAAAACCCCACTCATTATCAAACCAGCAGACCAATTTCAATAAGTGCTCGCGACTGACCCTCGTCTGAGTGCCATCGACAATAGCCGAGCGTTGATCGTGATTAAAATCAACCGACGCGTGCGGCTCATTGGTATAACCTAATACCTCTTGATATCGGGTCTGCGCCGCATGTCTGAGTAGGCTATTGACGCGTTCAATACTGACCTTCTCAGAGAGGGTCAAACTGATATCCATCATCGAGACATTGATGGTTGGCACTCGAATATGCAGACATTCGAATAGGCCAGCTAACTCGGGCATAATTCTGTCAATGCCCTTGGCTAAACTGGTATCGACCGGCACGATGGAACTCATTGCCCCGCGGGTTAAACGCAGATCATGCTGGTGATAACTATCGACGATAGGCTGATCATTCATCGCCGAGTGTATGGTGGTGGTCAACGCCGCGGTTATTTGAAACTCGCGATGGATTAAATCTAAAATGGGAATAATACAGTTAGTGGTACAAGAAGCCGCCGAGACGATATTCATCTGGGCAGTTAACTGCTGATGGTTATAGCCATAGACAATAGTGGCGTCAACATCGGCGCGGGCCGGATGCGAAAACAACAGTTTTTTAGCCCCGGCATCTAAATGCTGCTGTGCCATACTGCGCGCCGTAAAAGAACCGGTGCACTCAATGACTAAATCCACGCCTAATTCGCCCCATGGCAACTTACTAGGATCAGCTTCATTGAGCACTTTAATCCGATCACCGTCAATTATCAGCGTATCACCACTGTGTTCAACGGGCAGCGGAAAACGCCCGTGAATAGTATCGTAACGGGTCAGATAAGTGACTGTCTCTATATCCGCCAATTCGTTGATGGCAACTATTTCAAGTTGTTTACCACCATCGCTGTGTCTTTGAGCCCTCTCGTAAATAGCGCGCAATACACATTGACCAATACGGCCATAACCATTAATAGCGACACGATAACTCATGCACAATCATCTCGACTAAGGAGGGTTTACTAAAAAAATAACCCCAGGTAAACACCTGGGGTAACACTGCGCTCTACAGTAGTGCCGACGCTTTTTCGACGATGTTCGCCACGGTGAAACCAAAGTGTTCGAACAACTTATCAGCCGGTGCTGATTCGCCGAAAGTAGTCATACCGACGATGGCACCGTTAAGGCCAACATATTTATACCAGTAGTCCGCTTGCAGCGCTTCAACCGCAACCCGAGCCGATACTGCGCTTGGCAATACCGATTCACGATAAGCGGCATCTTGTGCATCAAACAAATCCGTACAGGGCATTGAAACGACCCGTACATTTTTACCATTGCCACGCATTTGCGCCGCCGCCTGCATGGCGAGTTCTACCTCAGAACCAGTGGCGATAAAAATCAACTCTGGGATACCATCGCTATCAGACAAAATATAACCGCCTTTAGCCACATTGTTTAGCTGCTCTGCACTGCGGGTTTGATGAGCTAGACTCTGACGCGAGAAAATCAAGGCACTTGGCCCATCTTTACGCTCAACCGCCATTTTCCAAGCCACCGCAGATTCAACCGTATCACAGGGACGCCAAGTGCTCATGTTCGGTGTGTGGCGCAAGTTGGCAACTTGTTCAATCGGCTGATGCGTCGGTCCGTCTTCCCCCAGGCCAATAGAGTCGTGGGTGTAAACGTGTATCACCTGAATTTTCATCAGTGCCGCCATGCGCAACGCATTGCGAGCGTATTCCATAAAGACTAAGAAAGTGGCACCGTAGGGGATAAAGCCGCCATGTAGTGTCAAACCATTCATAATCGCTGACATACCAAATTCACGCACACCATAATTGATGTAGTTACCCGAGGCATCTGCGCTATCGATTACTTTGATGCCCGCCCACTTGGTTAAGTTAGAACCGGCCAAATCAGCAGAGCCGCCCAAGAATTCTGGCAGCATCGGCCCAAAGTTATCCAGCGCATTTTGCGATGCTTTACGCGATGCAATAGTCTCGCCTTTGGCAGAGAGTTCAGCGATCCAACGATCCGCCTTAGTAGAGAAATCTGCCGGTAAATCACCCGCTAAACGGCGCAGAAATTCAGCCGCTAACTCAGGGTGAGCATCTTGATAGCTGCTCAGCTGTTGATTCCAATCATTCTCAGCCACAGAACCCGCAGCGGCGGCGTTCCAATCGGCATAAATATCTTCAGGGATTTCAAAGGGAGCGTGAGACCAACCCAATTTTTTGCGAGTTAAAACAATTTCTTCCTCGCCAAGCGCCGCACCGTGACAGCCAGCTGTGCCCTCTTTATTAGGAGAGCCAAAACCTATCACCGTTTTACAGCAAATCAGGGTTGGCTGAGTGGTGTTAGCTTGAGCAGCTTCGATAGCGGCGCGAATCTGATCTGGGTTGTGACCGTCGACATCCGCAATTACCTGCCAGCCATAGGCCTCAAAGCGTTTCACCGTATCATCGGTAAACCAACCTTCAACTTCACCGTCAATCGAAATACCATTATCATCCCAAAAGGCAATCAGTTTACCCAAGCCTAACGTACCGGCGAGAGAGCTAACTTCATGGGAAATACCTTCCATGAGGCAACCATCACCCATAAAGGTATAAGTGTAGTGATCGACAATCTCATGCCCTTCGCGGTTAAACTGTGCCGCCAAGGTTTTTTCTGCAATGGCAAAACCCACTGCATTACTGAGGCCTTGACCCAGCGGACCAGTAGTAGTTTCTACCCCTGGGCAATAACCATACTCGGGATGACCCGCCGTTTTAGCGTGCATTTGACGAAAACTTTTAATGTCATCAATGGAAACATCGTAACCGGTTAGATGTAATAAGCTGTAGATCAGCATTGAACCGTGGCCGTTAGATAATATGAAACGATCTCGGTCATACCAAGATGGATTACTCGGATTGTGCTTCATAAAATCATTCCACAGCACTTCGGCAATATCAGCCATACCCATAGGCGCGCCTGGGTGACCTGATTTAGCTTTTTGTACTGCATCCATACTTAGTGCGCGAATTGCATTTGCCAGTTCTCTGCGAGCAGACATTAATAAACTCCTGGGGATGGCCCCATTGTAGTTTGATGATGTCGAAAAACGACGTTACTTGATAATATTATACTTATAATGGGCTGTTACACTTGAATCGTACACCACTCAACATCAGAGCAACTCAAGTTTTGTTATTTCACCAATTTCAGCGCTGTCTTATCATTGTTCGCGGCGTTTTACGTCACCAAGGTTCGTCAAAAAATTTGAGAACCAATTTTCGCGCAGTTTGGGCCAAGCTTCAATCGCAAAACGCAATTAATGTACAAAGTGAGTAATATTCATTTTAAATGCACAATATTTCATTAAAAAAGCACTAGATTCCCCTGCAAAACATTACTGATCGTTATAAAATACGTTTTTTTATTCCATACATTACGTTTTACCTAGAGCCCGCACCTATCGAAGGGTGCTCATCTTGTGTATAAATGTCAGTTGAAGGCCACCAGCATGAGCGAATATAATCTTTTTACTTCAGAGTCAGTCTCTGAAGGCCACCCGGATAAAATTGCCGATCAGATCTCTGATGCCGTGCTGGATGCCATCATTGCCAAGGATAAATACGCCCGAGTCGCCTGTGAAACCATGGTAAAGACCGGCGTGGCGATTGTCTCTGGAGAGATCACCACCAATGCTTGGGTCGATTTAGAAGACTTAGTGCGCGGCGTTATCAATGACATCGGTTACACTTCTTCAGATGTCGGTTTTGATGGTAATACCTGTGGCATTATCAATATTATCGGCAAACAATCTGTTGATATTGCACAGGGTGTCGACCGCTCCACCTCTGAAGAGCAAGGCGCTGGAGACCAGGGCTTAATGTTTGGTTACGCCTCTAATGAGACCGATGTTTTAATGCCGGCACCTATTACCTACGCACACCGTTTAATGGAACGCCAAGCCGAGGCGCGCAAATCCGGTTTATTACCCTGGCTGCGCCCCGATGCAAAATCACAAGTTACCTTTCGCTACCAAGATGGTAAGCCCTGTGCCGTGGATGCCATCGTATTGTCAACACAGCACGATCCTGACATTTCGCACAGTGACTTACAAGAAGCCGTCATGGAGCTTATTGTTAAGCATGTGATCCCCGAGAAATGGTTAACCAAGGATACTAAATATCACATCAACCCCACTGGAAATTTTGTAATAGGTGGTCCCGTCGGTGACTGTGGTTTAACCGGCCGTAAAATTATTGTCGATACCTATGGCGGCATGGCCCGCCACGGCGGTGGTGCTTTCTCTGGTAAGGATCCTTCAAAAGTCGACCGTTCAGCGGCGTATGCCGGTCGTTATGTGGCCAAAAACATTGTCGCTGCGAAACTCGCCGATCGCTGTGAGATCCAAATTTCTTACGCTATTGGTGTCGCCGAACCGACTTCCATGTCTATCAACACTTTTGGCACGGGTAAAATTAGCGATGATAAAATCATCCAACTGGTCAAAGCACATTTTGATTTGCGCCCCAATGCCATTACTCGCATGCTGGATCTACTCCACCCCATGTATCGCATCACAGCCGCCTACGGCCACTTTGGCAGGCAGAGCAATGAACTAACGGTTGGCGATGATACTTTCACTACCTTTACCTGGGAGAAAACCGATAAAGTCGCCGCCCTTCGCGCAGACGCAGGTCTATAGGGTCTGCGACATATTAGGGTAGAGGTATTAACGAATGCGCATTCCACGTTTTTATCAAGAGTTAGCACTCACCGTTGGAGCACTGCAAACGCTAGATGATCGAGCGGTGCAACATATCGCCAGAGTCTTGAGAATGAAAAATGGCGAGTTGATCACTTTATTTAACGGTGATGGCAATGAATATTTAGCGACCTTACACGCGGTGGAGAAACGGAGCGTCTGCGTCAAGATAACCGCTATGAGCTCACCGGTACGCCAAAGCCCTCTTAGCGTAGACATAGGTCAGGCGATCTCCAAGGGAGATCGCATGGATTACGCCATTCAAAAATCTACTGAATTGGGCATGAGCAGCTTCACCCCTTTATTGAGTGAGCGCTCCGAGGTTCGCCTCAAAGCGGATAGATTGGCCAAAAAACACCAGCAGTGGCAACAAATGGCTATTAGTGCCTGCGAGCAATCACTGCGCACCGACATTCCGACAATCCACCCCCCCAGGCAACTTGTCGACTGGATTGAGCAGTGCAACACAGAACTAAAATTAGTATTGCACCATCACAGCGCTATCCCCCTGACTGCTTTATCTCGACCTAACTCCGTCGCACTATTAATCGGCCCAGAGGGTGGTTTGAGCGAAACAGAGGTCGAGCAGGCAATCAATGCAGGCTTTCAGGCCGTCAGCTTTGGCCCCCGAGTGCTGCGCACTGAAACGGCACCCATTGCCGCCCAGGCGATACTACAATATCTCTGGGGCGATTTAAGTTGATTCAAGGCTGGGCCTTGTATCAAATACCAATATCCCCATAATAAGACTAAACCCCACCCCACTAGAGAAAGAGGACAAAAAATGACGCTTAAAATCGGCATAGTCATGGACCCTATTCAAGATATCAACTACAAAAAAGACAGTTCGCTAGCAATGTTGTGGGCTGCACAGGACAAGGGTTGGGATATTTGGTACATGGAGCAACAGCACTTATATATCGACAATGGCGTGGCAATGGCGCAGATGGCGCCGTTAACTGTCGCCCGTGATCCACAAAATTTTTATCAACTCGGTGAGCAACAAAGCTTAGAACTCGCCAGTCTAGACATCATTTTAATGCGCAAGGACCCACCTTTTAACAATGAGTTTATGTATAGCACCCATCTGTTAGAAATGGCAGAACGCCTCGGCACACTGGTGGTCAATCCTCCGCAAAAACTGCGGGATTGTAATGAAAAACTGTTTGCTACTCAGTTTCCCCAATGCTGTCCCGAAGTATTGGTCAGTCGAGATAGCGCCCAGTTAAAAGCCTTTCACGCTAAACACAAAGACGTCATTTTCAAACCATTAGATGGTATGGGTGGTACTTCAATATTTAGAGTGCAGGCCGATGGCGTCAATCTTGGTGTTATTCTCGAAACAGTCACTAAATATGATACTGAAATGATCATGGCGCAAAAATTTATCCCCGAGATTAGCGAGGGCGATAAGCGCATTTTGATGATTGATGGCGAACCCGTAGCCTATGCACTGGCACGCATCCCCACCAACGGCGAAACCAGGGGTAATTTAGCCGTCGGAGGCCGAGCTGAAGGTCGAGAGCTCACCGACCGAGATCGCTGGATTTGTCAGCAAATTGGCCCCAGCCTAAAAGAACAGGGGTTGTTATTTGTTGGTATCGATGTGATTGGCGATTACCTCACCGAAATCAATGTCACCAGCCCCACTTGTATTCGCGAACTCAATGATCAATATGGCTTAGATATCGGTGCGGATTTGATGGATGCGATTGAAGCTAAATGGCGTAAAAACCACCTTAAAGACACTTAACCAACGTGCCTATATCATGCCAGTGAGCATCCTCAACAGCAGGTTTCGGCAGGCGCTATGCGCCGCGCTAATCCTGCATGCTATTGGCATATTTAGCATCGGTTATACTGCGACGCAACATAATAGAGCGTCGAGCATGGAAGTCACACTCGCCAGTTTCGAGGCGAGCAAAGCTGATGATGATGCAGACTTTTACGCACCAATAAACCAACAAGGCGCTGGCACAACCGAGCAAAAAAAACAATTAACTAAGATAGAAACCAATAACCTAGTAACCACCCCTAATTTGCAGAAAAACCCGACAAATCCTCTCGACAGTAGCATTTTTCTGAATAAACCAGATGCCGATCTACCATCAAATGAAGGCAGCGGTAATTTTAATGTCATTCTCAGCAACCAATCAGATCATCGACTATTCTTAAACAAACGGCAACAACCCAGCTTATCTGTCGCCAATAATAATCAAAACCAGACGCTAGCCGAACAAATTGTCTCTCTTAATCATCAAATTTCACTGCGTAGTCAAACCTTGGCAAAATCCTTGAAGAAGCGCACCATCACGACGATGTCAACTAAGTCACATCAAGATGCTGCCTACTTAGAGGATTGGCGAAAACGTATTGTATCTATCGGTAATATTCATTACCCTAAAGCGGCAAATGAGCTAAAAATATACGGTAAAGTTCGACTATTAATCGCAATGAGAGCGGACGGCCAAGTAAAATCCATTGAAATTTTAGAATCATCGGGAAAAAAAATACTCGATCATAGCGCGGTTAAAATCATTAGGTTAGCAGCGCCATTTGCTCCTTTTTCAGCACAGATGCGTAAAAACACTGAAATTTTAGAAATAATTCGCACAATAGAATTTGAGAAATATACGTTAATATACTAAACCTAAAGGTATGGGTTGGGCAAAGGCTAGGGAATATAATTTTTCACAGAATAATATTTTAGCGAGACAGAATGAATATACCAAGCGGTAGCTTAAAAAACGACTTTCTGATTGCAATGCCTGTATTCGGTGCTAGTGAATACCAAAACTCGCTGGTCTATATTTGTCACCAAGGTGAATATGGGTCCATGGGCATTATCATTAACCAAGAGTACCACATGGATTTAACCACCATGTTAGCTCATCTCAACATCGACACTAATCAACAGGTTTTAAATCAACCCGTCTATCGTGGTGGTGATGTGCAAGACGACCGTGGCTTCATCTTGCATCCACATAATAGTGAGGACAACTGGCTCTCGAGTTATCAACTCAGTGATGAGTTAAGCCTCACCTCTTCAGTCGATATACTAGAGGCACTGGCACTGGGCAAAGGCCCCACTTCTTCTCATATAGCATTGGGTTATATTGGCTGGGGCCCAGGTGAGCTAGAGACTGAGATTATTGACAATCTGTGGTTAAATTGTCCGGCGACTTTAGCTATAATATTCGAGGTCGCCGCCGGGGATAAAATGCAGGCGGCTGCATCTTCTATGGGGGTTAATTTATCATCACTAACCACGATTAGGGGCAAGGCATAACGCTCTTACAGGGTGATATTCCCGCTAAACATTCACTCACTGCTAACAGACATTTCACTGATGACAAAACAATCACAGCAAGTGCTCGGTTTTGATTTTGGCACTAAGCGTATCGGTGTCGCTAGTGGCCAAAGCTTAACCTCAACCACCACCGAGTTGCCCCCTATAAAAGCCACCGACGGCACACCCAATTGGCAACAGCTTGACCGCTTATTCGAAGAGTGGCGGCCCGATATTCTGGTGGTGGGTATCCCTCTCAACATGGACAGCAGTATCAGCGAAATGTCTTACCGGGCACGTCGCTTTGCCAATCGCATTCAAGATCGCTATCAATTGCCCTGTTATATTATTGACGAGCGACTTTCGACCATTGAGGCGAAAGAAATTCACTATGCCCGCGGCGGTTCTAATAATTTTCGGGAAGAATCTGTCGACGGAATCGCCGCTCAACTCATTTTACAGAGCTGGTTTAACTCAGAAATACGCATACCCAGCCACAGCCGTTTGGAAGATCACTATGTCACCAACCCATCATAACGTCGATTTCTTACTGATGCAGATGACTGAATCACTACGTAAATTAATCAGCGAGAAAAATCTGCAAGACCCACTCTTTATTGGTATCCGCTCCGGCGGGATTTGGATTGCAGAACAATTGCATAACAACCTTGCCATCAGTGAGCCGTTGGGCACTTTGGATATCAGCTTTTATCGCGATGACTTCACTCGCATTGGCTTAGACCCAAAAGTACAGCCCTCTAAACTGCCAAGTTCAACCCAGGACAGACACATCATATTGATCGACGATGTGATTAAATCTGGCCGCACCATCCGCGCTGCACTGAATGAATTATTCGATTACGGCCGTCCCGCCTCGGTCAGTCTGGTGGCACTGATTGACCTGGGCTGCAGAGAGTTGCCAATTAGCGCAGATATCATTGGCAGTAACTTGAACCTCGCCCCTGATCAGCACATAAAATTAATCGGCCCAGAGCCACTATCGCTTGAAATCAGTTTGCGCTAACGCTCGGAGATACCATGATCGAATCCATTGACCACAATAGCAGCCAGCTCAATCAAGACGGTCAGCTAAAACATTTTTTGACCACCCAAGACCTACCCATCAACATTCTCAATGAGATACTCGATACCGCTGACTCTTTTCTGGACATGAGCTCGCAGCAAGTAAAAAAAGTGCCACTGCTGCGAGGCAAAACTATTGTCAATTTATTTTTTGAGCCCAGCACACGTACTTCGAGCACCTTCGAACTCGCCGCTAAAAGGCTGTCAGCAGATGTACTTAACCTCAACATCAGTACCTCTTCAGCATCCAAGGGTGAGTCTTTAAAAGACACATTGATGACACTTGAGGCCATGCACGCCGACATGTTTATAGTGCGCCACCCGGATAGCGGTGCCGCACATTTTATCGCCAATCAAGTCACCCCTAATATCGCCGTAATAAATGCAGGTGATGGACGCCATGCCCACCCCACTCAAGCCATGCTTGATATGCTGACTATCCGACGCTGTAAAGGTCAGTTTGAAGGTTTGGTGATCGCGATCGTCGGTGATATTTTACACTCGCGCGTCGCCCGCTCGAAAATTCATGCACTGCGCACTTTAGGCGTCGCCGAGATACGCGTTATTGCACCCAAAACGCTACTGCCCAAAGATATAGAAATGATGGGAGTTAAAGTGTACACCGACTTCAATCAAGGTATTAAAGACTGTGATGTGGTCAGCATGTTACGCCTGCAAAAAGAGCGCATGAACAGCGCGTTACTACCGAGCGAAGCAGAATTTTTCAACCTTTACGGCCTCAATAGCGAGCGTCTAAAACTGGCTAAACCCGACGCTATTGTGATGCACCCAGGCCCCATCAACCGTGGTGTTGAAATAGAGTCTGCGGTCGCAGATGGCCCGCAATCGACCATTTTACAGCAGGTCACTAACGGTATTGCAGTGCGCATGGCAGTGATGTCGATGGCGATCTCCGGTCAATTAACGTCACGAATTTCAGGTAGCTAAAGGCATATTATGATTAAAATTGAAAATGGACGCCTAATCGACCCGGCTAATCACATTGATACCATCACCGATCTCTATATTGATAGCGGCAAAGTGGTCGCCATCGGCAATCTGCCGGAAGCGGCAACCATTACCCAAACCATCAATGCCACTGATCAGATCGTCTGCCCAGGCATCATCGATTTAAGCGTACACTTGAGAGAACCGGGCTTCACTCAAAAAGCCACTATCGCCAGTGAAACCGCGGCAGCGGCAGCGGCGGGCATTACCACCTTGGTCTGTCCACCAACGACCCAGCCCGTCATCGATAGCACCGCGGTCGCTGAATTGATTCAAGATCGTGCCAATGCGGCGGCAAAGGCTAGAGTTTTACCGGTCGGCGCCCTAACTCTAGCCCTTAAAGGCGACCAGTTAGCACCCATGGCGTCCCTGCGCCAATCTGGTTGTATCGCGTTCTCAAATAGCCGTCAGACTATTGCAGACTCTCAGGCACTACTGCGCTGCCTTGAATACGCCGCCACCCATGATTTTTTAGTGATCTTTAACCCCCAAGACAACAGCTTAGTGGCAAATGGAGTCATGCACGAGGGTGCAACCTCCTCTGATATGGGTCTAGTGGGTATCCCCGAGTCCGCAGAAACTGTCGAAGTTGCCCGCGCACTGCTACTTATCGAGCAAGCGGGAGTGCGCGCTCACTTTGGTCAGATCAGCTGCCAGCGCTCAATTGGTTTAATCAACATGGCCAGAAACAATGGTTTAAAAGTCACTGCAGATGTCGCTATCCACCACTTATTTTTTACCGACGAGAATACCCGTGGCTTTAACAGTATGTTCCACGTACAGCCACCACTGCGCAGTCAGTTAGATCGCGCAGGATTATTAAACGCACTGGTTACCGACGATATACAGGCGATCTGCTCAGATCACCAACCCCACGAAGCTGCTGCCAAACACGCCCCTTTCGCCTCGACTGAAGCGGGCATGTCAACCCTCGAAACCTTACTGCCACTGGGGTTGCTACTAGTAGAACAAGGATTGATCAATATCAATCAACTGATAGAGAAGTTCACTTGCGCACCGGCTGAGATACTGGGCATTAATGCTGGATCTCTCGAGGTGGGAGCCACCGCCGACATCACTATCTTTGATCCGCAAGCCACTTGGTTAGTCACCGAAGACTCGCTGGTTTCAGCGGGTAAAAATTCTGTGTACTTGGGCTCTGAACTCAAGGGGAAAGTCATACACACCTTGTTAGCGGGTGAATTAGTCTATAGCACGGCACAGTAAAGAGGCACAGTGCCGCAAAATAGCAGACGCTAACAACAGTGGATTAATCCATCACTGTTTAGTCGGGATTAGTGAATAAAGTAGTGACGACGACTAATGATAGCTGGGTTAATCCCTCATTGTCGTCGTAGCTTGCACCTAATCAAGTCTTCAGTCTCCCACTAATAGCCCTCCATGTAGGAGTATGGATCATCGGCAAATGCAGTAATTAAAAAATCCATAAAGGTTTTAATGCGCCGATTGAACTGTACGTCTTGATGGCAGACCACCCACAGCTCTAGATCGGGTATTTTAATGTCATGCATTATTTGCGTAATCTCGGGCTCATTTCTGATTAAGCCCACATGGGTACTGACAATACCAGCTGCAGCTCTTAACAACGCCAAATGGGCAATTAAACTGTCGGTGCGCACGCTGAAATGTTTTGCTGTCATGGACCAACCCATTTTTTCAGCGCCCTCAAGGAACTGGTTACCCAGATCAAAGCCAATGATTTTATGAGAGATAAAGTCTTTGGGGCTTTGAGGCGTGCCATTTTTTTTAAGGTAACGATTATGCGCAAAGAAGCCAAGCTGTAAATCGGGTAAGCGCCTAGCCACTAAATTTGGCTGGGTCGGTTTGAACATGCGTAAAGCGAGATCGGCGTCGCGTTTGCTCAAACTACTGGTTTGATTGGTAATCACCATTTCAATCTGTACTTGGGGGTGCAAGCACTGAAACTCTGCGATCACTCTGGGCATCATATAAACGCCAAATATTTCATTGACACTGATACGTATATCTCCGACCAGTTGATCCGAGTGCCCAACTACCTGTCGCTGAAAGGCTTCCATGCCAGCCATCGCCTGTTTGGCTGAAGACATAAGTTCACGCCCTTCAGCAGTGATTTCAAGCCCCTGCGTACTTCTGCGAAACAGATTAAGTCCGGTGCTTTTCTCTAGCTGTTGGATCTGCCGACCGAGGGTTGGCTGACTAATATTCATCTTGCGCGCCGCTGCAGACAAGCTACCTTGCTCCGCCACGAAGATAAACGCTCTGACTAAGTTCCAATCTTGCAAGCCCTTAAAACCGTCTTTACTATTCATTAATGCATACCCACTGTCGCTTTTTGCTCATATATCAATCAAATTAGAATAACTATAATCCTCTCATCAACGTTACACAACCTAAGCCGAAGATTGTATGCAACACCCTGTTACTACGCTGGGGCTTACCTATTCAGAACAATACAATGAGGGATTTTAATTGAAAACTGCACGTCAGCAAACAGTTTTAGTACTCGGGGCTAACGGTGGCTTTGGCGGCCACATGGTGCACGAGCTTCTCAGTAACGGTTATCAAGTAACATGCCTGGTGAGAGAACCTACGCAACTTAATGAAAGCCTAATAGGTATCGACATTACTGTGATCAAAGGGGATGCCGCGAACGTTTTAGATGTCACACAAGCAGCCCATGGCTGTGAAATCTTGGTATACGCTATCAATATGCCCTATGCACAGTGGCAACAAAAATCTATCAGCACCTTAGAAGTGAGTGCTCGCTTATGTGAAAAGAACCATATGACGTTAATTTTCCCGGGTAATGTCTATATTCACAACCCGGCTTATAGACAAATTTTTAACGAGGGCATCGCTCATCAGCCAGTGAGCAGAAAAGGCAAAATAAGGCAGGCAATGGAGCTGCGTCTTAAACAAGCCAGTGACAATGGGGCTAAAATCCTGATCATCAGAGCGGGAGATTTTATTGGCAAAAATGCCAAAAATACCTGGCTGGATTTTATGCTCAAGAAGGGCTCCTCTAGCTACAAGTTATCCGCGGGCACCAAGCGCGACATCCCCCATACCTGGGCCTACTTACCCGATGTCGCGAAAGCCTGTATTAGCATTTTAAACGCGGGTTTACCAAAGGCATACAATGACTTTAACTTCGCGGGTTACCAGATAAGCTTTACAGAAATAGCTCAGACGATAGAACGTGAAACAGGCAAAAAAGTCAAAATAAGCTATATTCCCTGGTGGTTATTTACTTTGCTCGCGCCCGTGGTACCTTTTTTTAGAGAGTTAAAGGAGATGCGCTATTTATGGGAACAAGAATTAAATCTAAATGAGGACAAACTAAAGCGGGTTTTACCTGAATTTAAAGTTACTCCGATAGGTACCGCGCTGCGAGAGGCGAAATTGATTTAATGGCGATTCAATAGCAGCGCCCGCTAACCAGGATTTTCAGCCTCCCATCGATCGGCACAACTATGCCAGCGTAATACCGCTGGCATAAAGCATGGATTGCCCGAATAGAGTCGCTTAGAGGGGAATTCAAACTGGCCGATTATCTCCCCCTCATACCAGAGGCGATATAACTGCACGCTATTACTGATACCAGCCACGAGGCAAGCTGCGGTTTCAGCTTCACCATAGTCCTCTAGCGATCCAAAACTAATTAACCAAGCATCCTTAGCTAAAGGCCAGAGTTTCTGGCAATAGCAGCTGCATGTTGATGGCGAGCAATCTCAATTGCTGTCCTTTGATATGGTGCGACTTATCCCTGTCCATTGCATAACCCCTCACCATTAAAAAAGGCAGCTAAACCACATCATGTCGTCTCACTGCCTTGATTAACTTACTAATTTGTTATTCCCCTAAATTGCTAACTTTTAGCCGGTCGCGGTGCATAAGCTAATACATCGGAAACCAACTGGGACTCAGTCATTCCCTTGCTCTCACAGGCATCTAACAATGCATAGACCATCGCCGGCGAGCCACTGGCTAACATTTTAACGCCTTCGAAGCTGTTAAAATCGTGCAGTACTGCGGCGGGCAGTAAATCGATGCGCCCAGTCCACTCACAGGCATCTGTAGGATCGCTGATTACTGGGTGGAAGGTAATGTTAGCGTGTTCGCTTGCCCATTGCTCTGGCAGCAGTGTCCAAT
Organism: Oceanospirillaceae bacterium; assembly: GCA_013215445.1. Lineage (GTDB taxonomy): Bacteria > Pseudomonadota > Gammaproteobacteria > Pseudomonadales > Balneatricaceae > Rs1. The sequence goes on along the minus strand of JABSRA010000035.1, from coordinate 11,932 downwards.
ACAGATCACTGGCGACTCTTACGCCCCAGTATATGTGTATCTGATTATTAGCGCCCTGTGCCAATAGATGCTCTACCACACTTTTCACTTGGGAAAACCCAGTACTGGCAGCCGCTAAAATGATCGTATCATCACTATTGAGCTGATTGGCGACGATACAAGCATCACCTTTACCCACTTCAGCTTCAATCGTATGCTCTGCCAATAAATGCTCTATCAAAGCATTTGATAACTCACTTTCTGGATTATGCCTAATATGCAGCTCAAGTTGCAAACCAGCCTCAGGTGCTGATCCGATTGAAAAGGAGGCACTTTTTCCACTGGGCAAAAATAAATCTAAATACTGACCGGCACGGTAGGTTATAACATCGCCTTCCGCCGGCATTGACAGTTTTACTTGGTAGACATCATGATTTAATTTTTCGACACTTTCAATCTTGCATATTATTTTTTTCATTGTTCTCTCTCCTGAGCCCTTAGTCTCATTTAACATGCTGAATGATAACATTTATTTTAAACATCCAATACCAATGCCGGTATTGTTACCATTAGCTTATCCTGGGGAATTCCTCTACACATACTCGGATATCTTGCTTAAATTATAGCTTAATCTATGATTATTCAAGAATTTCCTTATCGAAGTTCTGAATAAATCGCTACGGGCTGTCCGTAACTTCTCCAGAGCTGCCTATGCCGAGCGTTTCCCAAATGTCATCGATACGCTGGGTGACTTCTTTATCCATCACTATCGGTTCGCCCCATTCACGCGTAGTCTCACCGGGCCACTTATTGGTGGCATCCATGCCCATTTTAGAACCTAACCCAGATACTGGTGAGGCAAAATCTAAGTAATCGATCGGGGTATTGTCAATCAATACGGTGTCTCGTGAGGGATCCATGCGAGTGGTAATAGCCCAAATCACGTCTTTCCAATCTCGTGCATTGATATCATCATCACAGACGATCACAAATTTGGTGTACATAAACTGGCGTAAGAATGACCACACACCCAACATTATGCGCTTGGCATGTCCTGGGTATTGTTTTTTAATGGTCACTATCGCCATCCGGTATGAACAACCTTCAGGGGGTAGGTAAAAGTCGACAATCTCAGGAAATTGCTTTTGTAAAATTGGCACGAAAACTTCATTGAGAGCCACCCCTAAAATTGCCGGCTCATCCGGTGGTCTACCGGTATAGGTGCTGTGATAGATAGGATTTTCACGATGGGTGATGGTCTCTACCGTAAACACTGGAAACTTATCAACTTCGTTGTAATAACCAGTATGATCACCGAAAGGCCCTTCCTCGGCCATTTCATCGGGATAAATGAAACCTTCTAATATAAACTCAGCACTGGCGGGGACTTGTAGGTCACTGGTCAAGCAGTTGACCACTTCGGTCTTAGCACCGCGTAACAATCCGGCAAACGCATACTCCGATAGTGTATCTGGCACAGGCGTGACAGCACCTAAGATAGTAGCTGGATCAGCACCTAAGGCCACGGCGACCGGGTAGGGTTTACCGGGGTTTAATGCCTGCCACTCGCGAAAATCTAACGCGCCGCCTCGATGCGACAACCAGCGCATGATCAGTTTATTCTTACCTATTAACTGCTGTCGATAAATACCTAGGTTTTGTCGCTCTTTGTGCGGACCACGGGTGATCACCAATGGCCAAGTTATCAATGGCCCCGCATCGCCTGGCCAGCAGGTTTGAATCGGTAATTTGGTTAAATCCACCGCGTCACCCTGTATCACGAATTCTTGGCAGGGGGCTTTTTTAACTAACTTTGGCCCCATATGCAGCACTTGCTTGTAGATCGGTAGTTTATCCCATGCATCGCGAAAACCCTTAGGTGGCTCTGGTTCTTTAAGCGCCGCCAAGACCTTACCTACTTCGCGAAGTTCAGTCACATCGCGTTGTCCCATACCCAGTGCGACCCGTTCAGGGGTGCCAAACAAGTTGGTCAACACCGGATAATCGTAACCTTTGGGGTTTTCAAAAAGTAGCGCTGGACCACCCGCTTTTAAGGTGCGATCACTGATTTCGGTCATCTCTAGATGAGGGTCTATTTCCTGCTTGATGCGCACCAATTCACCACGCGCTTCCAACATCGCCATGAAATCCCGTAAATCTTTGTATTTTTCTTTTGCCATTGCTAAATCTCGATTAAATTAGCGATTCGATCGTCGTTTTTCATTCAGCTGCTTGTTACAGCCAAATTTAAGCTGGTATCGTTCTGATAAACCAAAAAAGGGCGAACTCACGTTCACCCTTTTAATATCTGTAGCTATTGGTGCAATACCAAGTCTAAAGCTTATTTACGACGCATTGACTTGAAGAATTCATCATTGGTTTTAAAGTCTTTAAGCTTGTCTAAGACAAATTCAATCGCCGCGGTATCTTCCATCGGATCGAGCAGTTTACGCAGAATCCACATACGCTGTAGCTCTTCTTCCGTGGTCAATAAATCTTCACGTCTGGTTCCAGAGCGACGGATATTAATCGCCGGGTAAATACGCTTCTCAGCGGCTTTACGGTCTAAGTGAATTTCAGAGTTACCAGTACCTTTAAATTCTTCAAAGATAACTTCATCCATCTTAGAGCCCGTGTCCGTGAGGGCGGTTGCAATGATGGTTAAACTGCCACCTTCTTCAATGTTACGCGCAGCACCAAAGAAACGTTTAGGACGCTCTAATGCATGTGCATCAACACCACCGGTTAACACCTTACCAGAGGAGGGGATAACCGTGTTGTAAGCTCGGGCTAGACGGGTAATAGAGTCTAATAATATCACCACATCTTTTTTGTGCTCAACTAAGCGCTTGGCCTTTTCAATGACCATTTCAGCTACTTGTACATGACGCGCAGGTGGTTCATCAAAAGTAGAGGCGACCACTTCACCGTACACGGTACGCTGCATTTCGGTAACTTCTTCTGGGCGCTCATCGATCAACAATACGATAAGATGACACTCGGGGTTATTGCGCGTAATACTATTGGCAATATTTTGCAGCATCAAGGTTTTACCCGCTTTTGGAGGGGATACTACCAATGCACGCTGTCCTTTTCCGATCGGCGCCATTAAATCGATAACTCTGGCGGTTAGATCTTCAGTACTACCGTTACCGAGCTCCAGCTTTAATCGCTCTTGCGCGAACAGTGGAGTCAGGTTTTCAAACAGTACTTTATTTTTGGCGTTTTCAGGACGATCATAGTTAATCTCGTTAACTTTTAGCAACGCAAAATAGCGCTCGCTGTCCTTAGGTGGCCGTATTTTACCGGCGACTGTATCACCAGTGCGCAAATTAAAGCGCCTAATCTGGCTCGGAGATACATAGATATCATCGGGACCTGCCAGATATGATGCGTCGGATGAGCGTAAAAAACCATAGCCGTCCTGCAAAATCTCTAGCACACCATCGCCATAGATATCTTCGCCGCTTTTTGCATGCTTCTTTAAGATTGCAAAAATAACGTCTTGTTTACGGGAACGGCCTAAACTTTCAAGGCCCATTTCTTTAGCGGTTCCGATTAGCTCGTGAACACTTTTTGTTTTTAATTGGGTAAGATTCATATATTTCGAAGTGATGGCCCTTTTGGGCGAAGCTTAAGAATAATTTATTAGTTTAGTTAAACTAAATGACGTGGAAATTTGAATTCGTTGTGGATATTTTCTGTGAGACCGATGCCTGCTAGCAAAACACTGCAATGGCAAAAGCTTGTTCAATATAGAAGGTTGATCGTTAACTGTCCAGCAAAATAAAGATAGAAAGTAACTTTAATTCCCTCCACCTTCATTTTTGCAGTCAATTTTATAAATTTTCGTCGATGAAAGTTGCCAATTGAGACTTAGAGAGTGCACCCACTTTTGTCGCCTCTAGGTTACCCGCTTTGAACAACATTAAGGTTGGGATACCTCGAATACCGTACTTGGGAGGCGTTTCACTATTTTCATCAATGTTAAGTTTACACACCGTTAGGCCTTTGGCTGCATAGTCTTTGGCTATTTCTTCCAATACTGGAGCAATCATTTTACAGGGACCACACCACTCTGCCCAATAATCAACAAGTACAGCACCTTCTGCATTTAATACGTGCTCTTCAAAAGAAGCATCGGTAACATTAATAATGTTTTCGCTCATTTACTCTCTCCTAAATACCACTCCAAACAAACTCAGATACGTCATAGTTTATGGGAAGTGCTGATAAATATTAGAGTAATAATGGTGACTTTTATGATTTTTTCAAGCACTAGCAGACAATTTAACAGGCGAACCTGTTAAATTGTGACACTCGAAATTTATGCTACGCTCGGTCCCGCTGCGATAATTTCCACTGCAACATCGTCAAACTTAGTAAAGTTTTCAGTGAATTTTTCGACCAGTTGCGCAGCCTCTAAATCGTAGGCAGCTTTGTCAGCCCATGTATTACGCGGCTGTAACAATCCACTATCGACACCTGGCACCTGCAACGGCACCTCTAAATTCAATCCACTCAAATGCACTGTTGCTGTGTCCACTAAAGCCCCTGACTGAATCGCGGCAATAATTGCACGTGTGGTTGGGATACTAAAGCGAGAACCGGTGCCGTAGGCACCGCCCGTCCAACCGGTATTCACCAAGTAGACTTTAGAGCCGAATTCACTGACCCGCTTAATTAACAGATCGGCGTAAACACTGGCTGCCCGCGGGAAGAAAGGAGCACCAAAACAAGTGGAGAAAGTCGATTTAATGCCTCCACCAGAGCCCATTTCAGTTGAGCCTACCAGCGCCGTGTAACCCGACAGAAAGTGATATGCCGCCGCTTCATTAGACAAGATAGATACAGGCGGTAATACGCCAGTTAAGTCACAAGTTAAGAATATAATAGCTTTGGGCTCTCCGCCCAAATTATGTTCTGTAATTTTATCTACATTCTCTAGTGGATAGGCACAGCGCCCATTTTCGGTGAGACTCACGTCATTGTAGTCAGCCGTTTTCTGGTCGTCTAAAACTACATTTTCAACGATGGCCCCAAAGCGAATCGCATCCCAAATAATAGGTTCATTTTTCTGCGATAAGTTAATGGTTTTAGCGTAGCACCCTCCCTCTAAGTTAAAGACAACGCCTTTACCCCAACCATGTTCATCATCACCAATCAAATAACAGTCTGGATCTGCTGATAACGTGGTTTTACCGGTGCCTGAGAGCCCAAAAAATAACGTCGTTTCGCCCGCTTCGTTCACATTTGCCGAACAGTGCATAGGCAGTACATCTTTTTCTGGTAGTAAAAAATTCTGTACCGAGAACATCGCTTTTTTCATTTCGCCCGCATAGCGCATACCCGCTAATAATACTTTGCGTTTGGCAAAATTCAGGATAACGCAGCCCTCACTATTCGTTCCATCGCGCGCTGGCACACACTCAAAATCAGCGGCGTTTAGAATCTGCCATTCACCCTTATCTTTCGGGTTGTAGTCATCGGGTAAGATGAATAGATTTTGACCAAATAAATTTTGCCATGCGGTTTGCGTAGACATCTTAACCGGCAGATAATGGCTGCTGTCCGAGCCTACGTGAACATATGACATGAAGTGTTCTTTATCAGCGAGGTAAGTTTCAACTCTATCCCAAAGAGCATCAAACTTATCGGCATCAAATGGACGGTTGACACCGCCCCAGTCAATCAGCTCTGAAGTACTTGGCTCATCGACAATAAAGCGATCTAGCGGTGAGCGGCCAGTTCTATAACCCGTCTTCACTACTAGAGCACCGGTATTTGCCAGTTCTCCTTCGCTGCGTTTTATAGCGTGCTGGATCAATTCTGCACGGCTTAAATTGATATGTATCATATCTGTTTTATTGGTCATTTCTAAATCCTTTGGCTGTTAGCCAAACTCCACCTGTAAGCGAAAAATTAAATTGATATTCTAATTTTCACGTCTTTGCGTGAATTTATGTCGCTCATGCTCACCAGCTAATAAATAGCTTGATGTTGCATGGCTAAAGTTTAGAGGGATAAATGACAGTATTTCAAACCTGTGAAACACCCCTAATCACCTTCTAACTTATTATAACTTAAAAACAACGCAGAGAAGCTCTCAGACAATGTACTGGCTGTGACACTATCCTCTCAGTTAGATTCAAGCCGTGAGTTCCGCCCTTTTGGATGGTCACTCACTGGATTCTTAAGGTCTCAGCATAGTCTACCCAGAGGGCATACTGACTCTGCTGTTGCGCCGATGTTTTGGCTCTTATCCTGATTCGCTTAGTGATGCGAAGATTTTCCTCGAACAAATACTTTCAACCCACCAATACAAATCCGAGCGGGTAAGCTATTTGGATAGTTTTTGTAGACAAATTTGTTCGACATCAATCCGATCAAAACTATATTTAGAATTACAAAACTGGCAGTCGATATCAATACTACCAAGTTCTTCTACCAACTCTCTCAGCTCTTTAGCCGACAATAATTTTAAGGCAGTTTCACTGCGCTCTCTAGAACACTGGCATTTAAACTGCAGAGTTTCGGCGGGAAACAAACGACACTTCTCTTCATGAAATAGTCTAAAAAGTAAGGTTTCATTGTCTAACGACAGTAATTCACTATCTTTTAAGGTTCGCGCTAACATCGATAAGCGGCGGTAATCTTCTGAGCCGCTACCAGCCGCAGGCATCACTTGCAGCATTAATCCACGTGCTTTTACGCCATCACAAGCCAATATAAATTGTGTATTTAATTGTTCCGAACGCTGGAAGTAATCCGCTAGGCAATCGGCCAAGCTATCGTTTTCCAAGGGTACGATGCCCTGATATCGTTTGCCTACCTCAGGATCTATGGTTAAGACTAAATAGCCGTCTTCGAGCATCTGCCTAAAGCTTAGACTATCATCGATAATTCCGTCAAATTGGGCGATTGCACGACATTCATTTAGATGATTACATTCGGCCATCAACGCCGTGACACTGCCTGCACCTTTGGCCTGTAAGATTAGCTTGCCATTAAACTTTAGATTGGTACTTAAAATGCTCACTGCCGCAAGCATTTCTCCTAATATTCGCTCGATCACGCCAGGATAATTATGCAGGCTAATAATGTCCTGATAACTTTGCTCTAAACCCGTCACGACTCCACGCACATCTATATCGTCAAAGAGAATTCGCTGAATGCTGTCTATCTTGTTCATATTTTGATCTGTTAACCGCTTTATAATAATGCATCTACACTGCTTGTAGGAGCTGAATGATTCTATTTCACTTTCTAAAAAATGAAATAAATTCTTCTTTTATCAACTACTTGCAAGCATATAATTTTTAATCGGTCATAATAAAATAAATAACCGAAACTTTCGCGCGAAATTCTAACATAATTGTATGGATAATTACTGATCTGTTAGTAATAAGTCTTTAGTTTTTTGAATTTGTCGTCGGCTGCGTTTATCCGGCTTTCCCGGGGGAGTAATCGCCGTTAAATTCAAGATTTTTCGCTGCTCGGCATCGCGCTGACGCTTTTCAATACTCGCCTCAGTCTCGGCATATAATAGGGCAGCTTGAGGTGCCCCGCCGCGTTTTTCAGACAACCCTAATATCTGCACAATCCGCTCATCCCACCCTTGGCGGATTTTCAATAAACCACCAACTTCAACGATTTTGCTGCACTTGCTGCGATGCCCGTCGTAATGTACTTTCCCACCTTCCAACGCTTTTTTTGCCAGTGCCCGGGTCTTAAAAAAACGCGCCGCCCAAAGCCATTTATCTAAGCGCACTTTAGTATCATTACTCATTGATGGTCCTGCCTATCGGTTCGGTTGTAGTGTTTTATTAATGTCGGAAAAACATTCAATTTTATTAAAATCAGTCTCTATATTGCGTTGCACATTAGAATCTGGCTCAGTGATAATCGCCAAATGCTGGATTCCATAGAGCCGGGCCGATTCAAGTACCGCCACAGTATCATCGACAAATAATGATCGGCGCGGGTCAAATGGCTCCACCTCTTGCATAGCTCGCCAAAATTGCTGTTCCTCCTTCGCCACTGAAAAATCGTGCGACACGACTATCGCATCGAGATACTGAGCTAAACCGGTGATTTCTAATTTCAGCTCTAATCCGCTGCGATGGTCATTGGTGACTAGCACTACTCTCTGTCGAGATTGCTTTAACAATTGCAGAAACTCTTCAGCGAATGGTCGATAGGCCACATTGTGTGATACTTCAGCACGAAGCGCAGCGATATCCAACTGCAGTTTGTCACTCCAATACTCGACGCAGTACCACTCAATACTTCCCCGATTTTTAGCCAATTCACGCGCTAGATAGACTTTGACATCATCTAAATCGCGCCCGTGGAGCTGCGCAAACCGTAAAGGTAGGTGTTGAAGCCAAAAAAAGCTGTCAAAATGGAGATCTAATAAAGTACCATCCATATCTAACAGAACAGTATCGATTTCAGACCACGTAAAAAGATTCGGTTGTAACAATTAAATGACCTCATTGTTTAGGATATATGCAGTATGCCAATTAAACCTGAAGTTTTGAAGATTAATCCCTGTGCCAAGAGCCGATTGTTTTTAATAGAAGAGATGCAACTGCGTTTTAGTAACGGCGTTGAACGCACTTATGAACGGCTGGCCAACAGGGGTAATGGGGCTGTCATGATGATTCCTCTTGATCAAGATAATAACTTATTATTAATCAGAGAGTATGCAGGCGGCATTGATGCCTATACCCTTTCCTTGCCCAAAGGGGCCATTGACCCGGGGGAGAGCATGTTTGAGGCGGCGGATCGCGAGTTAAAGGAAGAAATTGGCTTTGGTGCTCAGCGTATTCAATTCCTCAAAGAACTGACCACAGCGCCTAATTATATGGGCCATAAACTGCAGGCACTATTGGCCAGAGATCTATATCCCTGCCTATTGGAAGGCGATGAACCCGAACCACTAGAAGTAGTAAAGTGGCCTTTAGCAGATATCGATAACTTAGTCATGAATCCTGAATTCACCGAGGGTAGAGCCATTGCAGGACTCTATCTGGCCCGCCACTTTATTGAGAACAATCCTTAACCGCAGACTGTCTAGGTTGTTTCCCCTATGCGTTCCCTTTTTCACAAATCATCAAACATACTACGCAAACTGTTTAACGTCGCCTTACCTCGCGCTTGATTGACCTTAGGGTCTTTCTCGCCATTACCTTCGATCAATAGATCTCCTTGGGGTAGCTCCTCCAAAAAACGGCTGGGGGTACAATCAAGCACCTCGCCAAATTGTTTGCGCTGCCTTGCCAGAGTGATGGTTAAGGTAACCTTGGCACGCGTCAAACCCACATACATTAAACGGCGTTCCTCTTCGATATCACCGTTTTCAATACTGTTGCGATGCGGTAAAATCTCCTCCTCTAAGCCCATCAAAAAAACATGCGGAAATTCCAGGCCTTTAGAAGCGTGCAAAGTCATCAATTGAACTTTATTTTCATCCTCATCTTCTTCTTGCCTATCCATTAAATCTATTAGGATCAATCGATTAATGGCCTCTTCTACGCCTGCCTCTGGATCTTCTTCCTGCAATCTTTCGATAGTATTACGAATAGAATCAACCAAAAAATAGACATTTTGCATGCGCTTTTCCGCCGTTGCGGTACTGGCGCTATTTTGATGTATCCAGCCCTCGTAATCTATATCAAAAATCAATTCGCGAATGGTCTGTATAGGGTCTCCCTGTACACACTGCTGATACTTAGCAGATAACCAAGTAGTAAATGTCCTCAGTCGCTCAACCTGAGCTGGTTTCATCACTTGCTCTATGCCTAATTCGTTGCAGGCGTCGAACATACTGATTTCACGAAGAGATGCATACTCACCCAATTTTTGTAAAGTGCTGGGGCCTATTTCCCGCCGCGGTAAATTAATAACCCGTAAGAATGCATTATCATCGTCAGTATTAATTAATACTTTTAAATAACACATGAGGTCTTTTATTTCTGCTCTGGCAAAAAACGAGGTGCCACCAGAGAGTTTATAAGGTACTTGAAAAGCCTGTAATTTTAGCTCGAGCAATCTGGCTTGATGATTACCGCGATACAATACCGCAAAATCTTTAAAATCTGTTCTGTTACGCACATGCCTATCCAGTATTTCAGTGGCAATTCGCTCGCACTCAGCATCCTCATTACGAGTATGAATCACTCGAATCGGATCGCCGGGCGCCATGTCCGACCATAACGTTTTAGTCATCTCGTGTGGGTTATTGGCGATGACCACGTTAGCAGCATTGAGGATTAATCGAGTTGAGCGGTAATTCTGCTCCAACTTGACCAATTTTAAGCTTGGGTAATCCTGTTTCAGTAGGGCTAAATTTTCTGGACGGGCACCCCGCCAAGAGTAAATTGATTGATCATCATCACCAACGACGGTTAATGCTCCCCGAGTACCGACAATTTGTTTCACCAACTTATACTGGCTCATATTGGTATCTTGATACTCATCCACTAACAAGTAGCGAATCTTGTTCTGCCATTTTTCCAATATTTGCGGATGATTACTAAATAGTTTTACCGGGGTCCAAATCAAATCGTCAAAATCGACTGCATTGTATGCCTGTAAAGTAGTTTGATATAACGCGTAAGCTCTAGCACAGAGCACATCATCCGGCCCCTGGCTGTCAAGCAAGGCACTCTCTGGTTCTATCATCTCGTTCTTCCAGTAGGAGATTTTGTTACGAACCAAGTCTACCCTATCCGAATCCTCATCGTTGCTCAGCAGTAGATCCCTGATCAATGCTCGCGAATCTGAATCGTCAAAGATAGAAAATGTTGCTTTCAACTTTAGCGTTTTATGTTCTTTACGGATGATGTTCATCCCTAAATTGTGAAACGTAGACACCGTCAATCCACGAGATTTACCACTAGGGAGCAAGTCCATCACTCGCTCTTTCATTTCTCGTGCGGATTTATTGGTAAAAGTCAGCGCTGCAATATGGCGCGCTTCAATGCCACAGCTTTTCACCAAATAGGCAATTTTTCGGGTTATTACGCTGGTTTTCCCAGATCCCGCGCCGGCCAATACTAACATTGGACCACTGATATAATTGACCGCTTCTTGCTGCCTGGGGTTTAACTTGCTCATTGCTACCTATTCACTGATATAAAATTGACGATTAACGATTTAAATGGAGGGGGGACTATTATGCCACAGCTATGCATAAATTCTCTGGGTTTTAATGCACCGAGTTCTAGATAACCGATAGGTTTTTCATCTGTGGTATTAAACAACAGGGTGAATTTGATGCTTGGTGCTGTTTTCAATATTTTTTAGGTTATTGGTAATGAGGGATAAGGCAGTCAATTGTGTATGCTTGTGCGGGTAATTCATCGCTTTACAGCTATAATAACGCGGCCATTTGACACTTAAGGGCCGTGTAGTGGATGAATGGTACTGCGAACGTAGAGCTTGGCGTGGTAAATGCGCAAACGCAATACGAAGGAGCCTCCAGCGAATAATGAGCTGATACGACGCTGCGCTTCTACTGCATTAAAAAACTCCCCTACTCACTCATAGAAGGATGCGATTAGTCGCTATGATCTATCTTCGCCTGTCCGAGTAGCTCATCTCCTTTTAGCTATAAATGCTAAAAAAACCCAAGTGGATTTAAAGAGCTACGTTAAGTGGATGCGTGGTACTGCGCAGCTAAAGCTTGGCGTGGTAAATCTTAATGGATTGCGCAAGCGCAGCTACGGGATTTTCGATTAAAGCTGCGCTTTAAGGGATTCGAAAATACCCCCTACTATCACATCTATGTGAGAGTACGGTCATCGCCTTTAAAAGCTTTCATAACGAAAAAACCCCAAGCACGGAGTGCTTGGGGTTTATCGGTATTAAAGCTTGGCGATGACCTACTCTCACATGGGGAGACCCCACACTACCATCGGCGCTAAATCGTTTCACTTCTGAGTTC
>JABSRA010000034.1 GCA_013215445.1 Oceanospirillaceae bacterium | reverse complement strand
AAATGGAAGCGTTGATTCAGCTAAATGGCGTGGCTGAAGTTGAGTTTGTCTCAGGACAGGCAATAGCAGCCGCGCATAAAAAGAACCCATTCGAACTGCCTAGCAGCTTAAAAAAATACCAAGAGGCAGCTTTTATGGCCGCTAGCCTGTTTAGTCGTAAAAAGTAAGCCGAACTGCATCTACCGCTAACTATGGCGTTTTAGAGAGTAACTTGAGCGGTCTTAACTGCGCATTTTCGCCTTGCGTTTTACCCGACAGTTGCAACATTCGGCTCTCCAACTATGTTCTCTTAAGCTGTTTAGATTTATAACTCTCAGGCAGCAATAGCTCTATCCATTGGCAACCACTCGTTGATAATTTTCGGTGAGTCTGCATAATACTGGGCTAATTCACTGCTGATGTTTCCCATGCGCCTAGATAGATTTATATGTAAAAGTACCGAGCTAAGCAAAGTTGCAGCTATTGAACGGATAGATAACGGTGAGGTGATGGTGAATGGCTTTATTAGCGGTGTACTTGTTGCTAAAAATCGCATTACAGCCTCAACCCAGGTGCATGAAAATAATAGCATTGTGATGTATGGACAACGCCTGAAATTACGCCCTTTTCGTTACCTATTAATGCATAAACCGACCGCTACTATTTGTTCGAACATCAATGAGCAAGGTTATGCCTCTTTATTCAGTCAAATAACTATTGATCGGATTGCTGAACTACACATTGCCGGGCGTTTGGATGTCGATACCACGGGCATGGTATTGATTACCGATGACGGGCGCTGGACGTATAATATTACCTTGCCGACTAGGCGCTGTGAAAAGGTTTATCGCGTTGGTTTGTCTTATCCTATTGGCGCAGAAAGCATTGATGAGTTAGTGGCTAAGTTCCATCAAGGTATCCAATTACAGGGGGAGCTACAGCTAAGCTTGCCCGCAAAATTAGAAATTGTCACTGATCAAGAAGTGTTATTAACCATTGTTGAAGGTAAATTCCATCAGGTTAAGCGCATGTTTACGGCCGTGGGTAATAAAGTCGTTTCTTTACATCGCGAGAAAATAGGTGGGGTTGAACTCGATGTTAAAGTGGGAGAGTGGCGATACCTAACAGCATCAGAAGTGGCGTCATTTACTGAATAATAGTGCTGTAGTTAGGTTATAGAATGGCATGTTTGATCAATACAAAATTAATACAAAATTAATACAAAATTAATACAAAATTAATACAAAATTAATAAATGTTCAATACAGTCTTTTCTCTTTGATTTATTTTATTAATTATTTATTTAACTACTTTTACCTTTCATTATTATTCATAATTACCTATCTTTAATATTGCTGTCAATAAACTACTTGTCAGTGCGAAAACATGGAAAAAGTCTTTAAATTTAATGGGTAACAGAAAATTAAGGTTCAGTTATTCGCTCAAAGGCCGCTATGTTAATAGAATATAAGTATTAAAAATATTCACCTTTTATAGGGTAGAAGCATGCACAAAGACATTATACGCTCACTATGGAAACAGATATTAGCGCTGGCAGTTATTGGTATCATTATTATTGTCGCTGTCGTGCCCTTTATATTTAAAGAAATTACCGTAAAAGAAGCGGCATTGGTGGCGCAAAATACCGCGCAACAATATTCACAATTAAGAAGTTATTACACTAAAAATATAGTCTCTAGGCTTAAAGGTAATGACCAAGTTTCTATTTCAAGTGATTACAAAAATCATCAATACGGTATTCCGCTACCGGCCACGATGATTCACGAGCTCAGTGAACTGTCTAATTCAAATGGTTTGCAAATAAAGCTTTATTCGGCGTACCCCTTTCCCGGACGTGCTGATCGAGTGCTAGATACATTTCAGCAACAAGCTTGGCAGCAACTAAAAGATCACCCTAATACGCCTTTTTTAAAAACGCTTACTATCAATGGCAATCAAGTTGTACGAGTCGCGATTGCTGATAAGTTAACCGAGCAGGCTTGTGTCGACTGCCACAATTCCCACCCTGATACTCCCAAAAATGATTGGAAATTGGGCGATTTACGCGGTGTTTTAGAAGTCGACGTGCCGATTGATCAACAATTATCATGGCAGCAAGATGGTAGTTATCTGCTTTCTGCAATTTTTCTATTAGTGTTTGCTGGGCTATTTATATCCCTGTTAATTATATTGAAAGCAGAGTCAAGCAGACAGCTAGGGGCTGTGCTCACCCCATTGAATAACCAAAAATTTGCGATGAATGCGCACTCTTTAGTATCGATGGCTGATAAACAGGGCAAGATAACCTATGTCAATGAGAAATTTTGCGAGATCAGTGGTTATACCAAAGAGGAACTACTGGGTGAAAAGCATAGTTTACTGAATTCAGGCAACCAGCCCAAAGAGTATTGGAAATCGATGCACAAGCGTGTTTTGGACGGTGAGATTTGGCACGATGAAGTTCGCAATAAAGCCAAAGATGGCCATTATTACTGGGTAGATACCACGATTGTGCCCTATTTTGATCAACATAATAACATGAACGGTTTTACCTCTATCCGTACTGATATTAGCCAAAAGAAAGCAGATGCAGAGTCATTGCTTAAAGCTATAGAGCGCGTTGAAGTAAATGCAGAAAAATTATTTGTTGCTAAACAGCAAGCGGAATCGGCAAAGTTCGCCTTAGATGAACACTCGCTAGTATCCATGGCGGATATAAAAGGCACTATTACTTACGTTAATGAAAAATTTGTGGAGATAAGCGGCTACACAGCAGAGGAACTTATTGGTGAAAAGCACAGCTTATTAAACTCTGGTCACCAGCGTAAGGGTTATTGGAAAACCATGCATCAACAAGTATTAGCCGGTGAAACATGGCATGACCAAGTGCGTAACAAAACTAAAAACGGTCAATATTATTGGGTTGATACCACCATTGTTCCAAACTTTGATAAAGACAATCTAGTGATTGGATTTACCTCTATTCGCACCGATGTCACCCAGCAAGTCTTAAACCAGGAAAAACTGCAGCTCGCTAAACAACAAGCGGAAGTGGCAAGTACTACCAAAGCCGATTTTCTGGCCAATATGAGTCATGAAATCCGCACGCCGATGAACGGTGTTATCGGCATGACAAATTTATTGTTAAATACTAAACTTACTCGCGAGCAAGATAAGCTAGCCAAGACGGTTAAATCATCAGCAGCTGGTTTGCTGGGTATTATTAATGATATTTTGGATTTCTCTAAGGTTGAAGCGGGTAAATTGGATTTAGAAATAATTCCGTTTAATTTAGGCCAAATGGTTGAAGATGTCGGCAAAGCGATGAGCTTTCAAGCCGATAAAAAACACTTGCATTTTATTTGCCCTGCAAATCCAGTTGTTCAGCAGTGGGTTAAGGCTGACCCTGGACGCATTCGCCAAATACTAACCAACTTAATCGGGAATGCCATTAAGTTTACTGATGAGGGTGAAGTTGCTGTTTTTGTTGAGCTATTAGTGGAAAACCCAGAGCATAAAGTGTTCCGTTTTGAAATCAAAGATACGGGTATTGGTATTTCTCAGCAACAACAATTGCGCTTGTTTGAAAAATTCACCCAAGCGGATACCTCTACCACCCGCAAATATGGTGGGACAGGGTTGGGGCTGTCTATTTGTCAGCAACTGGTAGGTTTGATGGGTGGGGAAATTGGTATTGATAGTACCGTGGGTAAAGGTACTACTTTTTGGTTTGAACTACCGTTGTTAAAGAGCAAAGCGTTGATTGAACCGCCGGTGTACAATACCAATATCACTAATGAAAGGATTTTAATTGTCGATGACAATGAAACCAATCGTGACTTGATGAGCCAATTACATGATGTTTGGAATATACCCCATACGCTGGTCGATAGTGCACGATCTGCTTTAGCGGAGTTAACTTTAGCCGCTCTCGAAAAAAGACCGTATAGCATTGCTATTTTGGATATGCATATGCCAAATACCAACGGCTTAGAATTATGTAAGCAAATACGAGCGGTTCCGCAACTGGCAGATACAAAATTAATAATGGCCTCTTCTCAAGCACAACGTGGGGATGCGGCTAAAATGAAAGAGGCAGGGTTTAAGGGGTATCTGACTAAACCTATCCACCAGTCCGAGTTGTTTGATGTGTTGTTGATGGTGTCAGGGCTCAAATCGTCGGCCCCTGAATTTATCACCAGGTACTCGACTAAAGAACACGTGCAGTTTAGAGCCCATATTTTAGTTGTTGAAGATAATGCTACCAACCAGCTAGTCATCGAAGGTCTATTACGCACCTTAGGTGTGACTGTTGATATAGCGGGTAATGGTCAAGAGGCAATCGTGGCATTACAACATAGTTCTGAGCATGATTTAGTCTTTATGGACTGTCAAATGCCAGTGTTGGACGGGTATGAAGCCACCCGAGAAATAAGAAGCGGCAAAACAGAGATTTTAAGGAGTGACATCCCTATCATCGCGATGACCGCTAATGCGATGGCGGGGGATAAACAAAAGTGCCTAGATGCAGGTATGGATGATTATTTATCTAAGCCAGTAATACCGGCTAAAGTGATCGCTATGTTGGAAAAGTGGCTGCCTGAGACGGCTAAATATCAGGGTGTTGAGGATGCTGACATTGAGGATGCTGAAACCGCAGCCGATCAATTAGCGGTGTTTGACTATGATGATATGGCGGGTAGGTTGATGGGGGACATAGATTTGATGCGATCCGTAGCTGATATTTTCTTTGAGGACTTAGTTGAGCAACTAAGTAACCTTAAAACCAGTGTTAGCAATGCCGATACTACGCAAAGCTCAGCGCTGATTCATCAAATAAAAGGCGCAGCCGCCAATGTCGGTGGCAAATCACTCAGTGCTTTAGCACATGAGCTCGAACTTGCCAGTAAAGCAGGTAAAACTGCTGAGCTAGAACAGGGGGTAGTGGGATTAGAGCAAGCATTTAACAAACTAAAAATAGCCATGGAGCAGGCCCTAGCATGAAATTACTCATTGCAGAAGATGATAAAACCTCAAGGTTAATTTTACAATCCGTTTGCAAAAAGTGGGGTTACGATGTTGAATGTGTAGAAGATGGCCAGGCGGCATGGGACTTAATGCAAGGGAAGGATGCTCCGAGTTTAATGATTATCGACTGGGAAATGCCACGGATGAATGGTGTTGAATTTTGTCAGCGTATCAGTGATAAATTCCAACAAAACCCACCCTATATTATCTTGCTTACCTCACGTAATGAAACACAAGATATTGTCGAAGGTCTCAGAGCTGGCGCCAATGATTATATTGCTAAGCCGTTTAATAATGATGAGTTAAAAGTCAGAATTGCCGTTGGCCAGCGGATGATTGAGCTGCAAAATAAACTCAATGCAACCTTGCAAAAATTGACAGAGTTAGCCAGTATCGATGTCTTAACCGGGCAGTTAAATCGGCGTGCCATCATGGAGTCGTTAACCAAGGAAATTAGACGTACAGAGCGTCAAAAAAATGTGCAGCGACCCGAGCAAATCTTGTGCATTGGTATGTGCGATATTGATCATTTTAAAAATATTAATGATACCTATGGTCATTTAGTAGGCGATGTAGTATTAAAAGAAGTTACAGTGCGCATCCAAGATGCGCTACGCGTCAATGATTCGTTAGGGCGTTTCGGTGGCGAAGAGTTTTTGGTGATAACCCCGGTCGATGAAGTTGATAATGCCACGGCTGTTTACCAGCGAATTTGCCACACAGTAGCAGAGCAGCCAATAGCCGTTAATGGTTTCTCTATTTCAGTCACGATCAGCTGTGGCGTGACCAGTTACGTTGCCGATAACGATGGTCTAAAACTAGAAACATTGATTGCCAGGGCTGACGAGGCACTTTATCAGGCGAAAGATGAAGGCAGAAACCGGGTTGTTTTAAAACTGTTTGAAGATTAAGCGAGATCAGTTTTAATTTAAAATTGACCGTTGAGCATCATTGCCAGTGCAGTAAACTCTGGCAGGCAAAGGTGTAACTAAGGGTTCATTAAGGGTATTTTGCCGTAAAAGCAGCATGCCCTTACCAACGTTTTTTAAACAGCAGCTCCCTCATACGCAACCCTCTACACGCAGCCCCTAAAACAACAGCATCACTAAATGGCAGTATGATTTAACCTACCTAGAGCGATCTAGTTGTACCTGCATACTCGCCTGCATTGCCTGTTATACACTTTAGACCCAGTAGCACTTAATTGAGAGGTTGCATAGTCAGGGGCATTAAAGTTAATGCCTCGCGCCTATCAGGGGGAATTTATTATCCCCCAAAAGAAGCCTATTTGATAAAGACTAAAATCCCCAAAAACGGGCGGGTTTTAGGTGGGCGACTTCAAAGTTGTTACAGTTTTTAAGGGTGATATTAAGCATCTGATCAAGCACGTCTTGGTCGCTATCGTTTAATAAGCCGAGTTTTTTAAGCGTGGCGCTGAGCATTATTTCAGAGCCACGTGAGGAGCCATCCGCACACTTTAAGGTAATGCCAATGCCCTGTTCGGGTAGTGAGGCACAAAATACCCCCTCTGCGCCCGTTTTGATAAAAATGGGAGTTGAGAGCTTTGCCATGGCGTTAGTACAGTATCTGTTGGTGCCCGCTACGTAGTAGGGTTCGGCCATGACCGCCTGCTGCATCTGCTGCAATGACTCTCTGCGAGTGGCTCCTAAACCTTTGCCCCGTGATATTTTAGCAAAAGCTTGTGCCCACGATTTCAGTGGCGCGGCCCAAGTAGGTACCGAGCAGCCGTCGAGCGCACAGGGGGCATGGCGGATATCAAACTCGGTTAAATCGCTAATCACATCGGCAACCGCTAGCTGTACTGGGTGCTCGATATCGATATAACCTTTAGTCGAAAAGCCTTGATGCATCGCAAAGGCTAGCATACCCGCATGTTTACCCGAGCAATTATTGTGCAGCGCGCAGGGGGATTGTTGGTCACGCACGAGTTGGTATTCACTCATCTGGTGCGATGGCATGTGCGCGCCACACTCTAGGTCTGCTTGGCTGAGACCTGCCGCCTGTAAAATAGCCGCTGCTGTTGCGGTGTGTGCCGCCTCGCCACCGTGGGATGAGCAGGTGAGAGCCAGTTGCTTATTGTCGAGGGCCAATTTTGCGGCACCACCAGATTCTACCAAGGGTAGCGCCTGCATGATTTTAATCGCTGAACGGGGAAAGAGCAGCGCGTCCACATCGCCTATAGAAAGTAATTCACTGCCATTATCATCAACGACATAGACGGCACCTGCGTGCTGGCTCTCTAAAAAATCTCCGCGCATTACATCGACTAAAACTGGGTTCATGGTCCGCTCCTTTCTGTTGATGGTTATTGATTGAAAGGGTAGCTAGCCTAACCTTTAGAAGCAATCAAAATGTGGCTGATTTAGTGCTTTATGCCAGCGTGGATATTGCATCTAATGCTGTGATAGTAACGCCGCTAATTGCTTTGATAGATTCTTGTCGATGGAACGTGGTACAAGTGCGTCCGGCTGAATGAGAAATAAAAGTCTGTAAATTCAAGAAGTAAAATAGAGAGCGGCTATTGGGTGCATTATTCGGGCCAGATGATATTGAGGTTGGGTTGACTGGATATAGCGCCTGCTGATGATCCACTGTAGCCAAACTCAACGCTGCTGGTGGTGGGCTAATTTTGCGCTGATTAACGACGTGATAGCCACGAATATAACCGATACCCACAGACAAGCTTCCAATCCCTGCTGTAGATATATCCACCCTGATAATAGGGTGCCGATTAGTCTGCCCAGGGCATTGGCAGCGTAATAAAAACCAACATCCAGCGAGGTGCCGTCGGTTTTGGCAAAACTGACAATTAAGTAGCTGTGCATGGCTGAATTAATGGCAAAAATAGCACCAAAGAGCAGTAATTCTAACAGCAATAACTGTCTCAGAAAAAAATCAAAGTGTAGGGTTAGGGCGATCATGACCGGGGTGATTAATAAGAGTAGCGACCAGTGGAAGGCGTCTTTGGCGGTGGGCGTGTGCGAAATTATTTTGGGGGTAAACGCTTGCACTAAACCGTAGGCAATCACCCAGATGGCTAATGCGCCACCTACCCACCAGTGATCCCAGTTAAATACTTGCGCGAGAAATACCGGCAGTGCCACCACAAACCAGACATCGCGTGCCCCAAACAAAAACAGCCGGGCTCCAGAGAGCCAATTGATGTTGGCATTGGTGGCGAAAATTTGGCTGAAGCTGGTTTTTTTGCTACTTTTACCTAAATTTTTATTTAGCAGCACCAGCGAGCAGAGCCAGACCATCGCCAGTACTGCGGCCATCAACAACACGGCCGTATTGAAGCCAAATTGACTCAGTAATACTCCCCCCAGGAAAAATCCCACCCCTTTTAAGGTGTTTTTTGAGCCGGTTAAGCGGGCAATCCAGCGATACAGTTTTCCCTGTTGGTCGGGGGGTAATAAGGTTTTAATGGCACTTTTGGCACTCATTTTATTGAGATCTTTAGCGATGCCAGACAGTGCTTGGGCGGCGGTGACGTAGAGAATACTGAGATATTCAACCGGCACCGCAAGCATACACAGCGCGATAACTTGTAAAAACAGACCGATGTTCATGGTTTTGTTAAGACCGACCCGCGCCCCTAACCAACCACCGAGTAAATTGGTGATCACCCCAAAGATCTCATAAAATAAAAACAACAAGGCGATTTGCAGCGCGTCGTAACCTATTTGATAAAAATAGAGCACTACCAGCATGCGCAGTGCGCCATCGGTGAGGGTAAACGTCCAGTAGTTTAGGGTAATCAGTAAATACTGGCGCAGGTTAACCGGTAAGTTCTTAAACGATTGATAATAGCTCAACATTAGGGGTTCTGATCTGCTTGGCCTACCATCAGGGCCAGTTCGGCAGCGCGATTGGCATAGCCCCATTCATTGTCATACCAAACATAGAGTTTTAACTGGGTTTGGTTGATGACCATGGTGGAGAGACCATCGACAATACAAGAGCGGGGGTCTGTTTTGTAATCGATCGAGACGAGGGGGCGCTGTTCAAAACCTAAAATCCCCTGCAATTCACCGCTGGCGGCGGTGGCAAATAAGTTGTTTACCTCCTCAGTGCTGGTGGCACGCTCTAACTCAAAGACACAATCGGTGAGAGAGGCGTTTGCCAGTGGTACTCTGATCGCATGGCCGTTTAATTTACCCTTTAATTCAGGGAAAATATGAGTGATCGCGGTGGCTGAACCGGTAGTGGTGGGTATTAGGCTGATTGAGCAGGCACGGGCACGGCGTAAATCTTGATGGGGGGCATCTAAGATTGTCTGAGTATTGGTCAGGCTGTGAATAGTGGTGATAGTGCCATGTTTAATGCCGATCTGCTGTTGAATCACTTTTACCACCGGTGCGATACAGTTGGTGGTACAGGAAGCGGCGGTGACAATAGGATGTTGCTGTGGATCGTATAAGTGCTGATTAACCCCCATCACAATATTGAGTACTCCCGGCTCTTTTACCGGTGCACAGACCACCACGCGCTTCACCCCTTGATCAAGGTAGGCTTTAAGCAGTGCGCGGCTGTTCATTTTACCCGAAGCTTCAATCACCACATCACAGTGTGACCAATCAGTCTGCTGAATGTGCAGGTTGTTGGTCAGGGGAATAGGTTGCTCATCGATTATAATTTTCCCGTCTGTGTGGGTGGCATCGTGATGCCAGCGACCGTGCACCGAATCAAAGGTGAGTAAGTGAGCAAAGGCCTCGGCGCTGCCTGCAGGGTCGTTGATCTGCACGAATTCAACCTCGGGCCAGTCAAAGGCGACCCGCAGCGCTAGGCGACCCATTCGGCCAAAGCCATTAATACCTATTTTAATTGTCATGGTGATGCTGCTATTCCTGTGAATTTAGGGGAAGGATCGAGGGTGATTTAATGGCAATATTTTTTTAAACGTTCAGGTCTGTCGCCCATGCCCTGTAATCGCTGCACATGACTGGCAATAAAGGCGTCGTTATTGGCGGCACATTGCTCTAATGTCTGTCGACACCAGTGGGGTAATTGCTCAGCAAGACGGTAGTATACCCACTGCTGCTGTCGGTTGGTGGTTACTATGCCAGTCTTTTTTAGCAGCGCTAAATGTCGAGATATTTTCGGTTGGCTGGCACCGAGTGCTGTTTTCAATTCACAGACGCAGAGTTCCCGCTCACGCAGGATCAGCAACAAGATGTTTAAGCGGGTGTCATCGGCCAGACATTTAAAAAAATCGGTGGGATGCAAGGGGAGGTTCCTGTGTAACTATGGAATCTATTATATATGCCAAATCGAATATAGTCAGTAGTAAATGAGTGCCGATGTTGACTTTATTGATTGCGCCGCGCCGGGGGCTTACCACAATCCGAACAAATAACCCCGTTGATGGGCTTTCCCCGTCCTGTCGTCGACAACTTCGTTGCTGATGGTGGTGCGGACTTTGCGCTGACGATACCAGTCAAATAAAGCATTTTGTAGCGTATTGCGCACTGCATTGTGTCGTTGATCAGTGCCTAAATCACACTGTTCAAGCGGGTCGTTTTTTAGGTCAAAGAGCTGCGGGGCGAAATGTTCGTAGTGAATGTACTTATAGCGCTGGTCGGTAATCATCACGGCTCGGGCTTGGTCTGGGGCCAATTCGAGAGTGAGTCGGGCGTGACGCCAGGCGTAATCTGCCTCGCTGATGGCATATTGTCGCCAGTTTAATGGCGGCTGGCCCTGCAGTATATCGACCAGTGAGCGCCCCTCTATAATATGCGGGCAAGGTGCTGCCCCCGCTAGGGCTAAAAAAGTCGGCAGTAAATCAATAGCCTCAATTAAACGATTATCGACACTGCCTCTGGTGCTGTCGGCACTGAGGCGAGGATCTTGAATAATCATTGGGATGCGCACACTGGCCTCGTGAAATAGCTCTTTTTCGCCAAGGTGATGGTCACCGAGATAATCGCCGTGATCAGAGGTAAAGACAATCACGGTATTTTGATATTGGCCGATTTTCTTTAAATGGGTGAACAGGCGTTGCAGTTCATCATCGATTTGACTGATCAAACCCATATAAGCCGGGATAACCCGCTCGCGAACCTCGGCTTTGGCAAAATTGATCGATTCGTCGTGTCCCATGAAAGCCCCAATAACGGGGTGGGGTTGTGCCTGTTCTGTGGCTGAGGCATTAACCGCTATTATGTCTTGCGTACTATACATGTTGTGATAGGGGGCAGGTGCGATATACGGCCAGTGTGGTTTGATATAACTGAGATGTAAACACCAAGGTGTGGCACTGGCTTGGTCGATAAAATCAATCGCCCGCTCTGTGGTGTAAGTCGTTTCTGAGTGGGCGGCGGATACCCTCGCTGGCAAGTGGCAATGGCGCATGTACCAACCGCTTTGTACTTTACCTTGTTCATCGACGACAGAATTAGCGTAGTGGTGCCAGGGGTTGTCAGATGCATAACCCTGCTCACGTAAATATTGGTTGTAAACTAAGTCTGCAGAGACACTTTGATCTGGGTGTAATCCGTCATCGCGGGCAAAGGGCTCAAAACCACCTTGGCTGAGTAATACCCCCCGTGCTGAATGGGGATCTATCCCCAACTGTTGCATACCCTCTGCATCGCTTTGCATGTGGGTTTTTCCTACCAGCGCTACCCGATATCCAGCGGGGCGCAGATAATCTCCCAAAGTTTTTTCAGAAATTTTTAAAGGTACGTTGTTGTAAGTCGCCCCGTGAGAGCTGGCATAGCGCCCGGTGTAAAATGACATGCGTGAGGGTCCGCAAACGGGGGCCTGTGTGTAAGCTCGACTAAAATTTATACCATTGGCTGCCAGTGCATCAATGGTGGGAGTCTTAATATGGGGGTGACCATTACAGCCCAAGTAGTCTGCCCGTAATTGATCGGCCATAATAAACAGGATATTGGGTTTTTTATGCATAGGATCATGGCCCTGTGTAAGAGTGATGGATTGAGGTGTGGCTAAAATTAACCAAGAATAACCCAAAATATAGAGATTAAATAGAATAGATGCGCGGTTATTCGCGAGGGCACAGATTCTGAGCTGGCGATGACGGGCAAGATAGTTGCCCGCCAGAAACAGCGGTGTTATGGCCCGGTTGTTGGAATAACTCAATAGCTGTCTATGGGTCTGCTTTGGTAGAGGTTAAAATATGCTGCTTACTTTGCGGGGGGTACACCGCATGAGCCAATTGAATGCCGCATGCCTGTTTAAATGCTCTAATAGGTCACAGTAAGCCTGCTATGTGAGATTATTGAGTATTGGTATGAATGTTGGTTAATAATTTGTAGCAAGCTTAATAACTAAGATAATCATTTTGCTGTCGCTATCAGCTATCGTGCTTATGGTCTTAAAAGTAGCTGACAATTTTCATTTGATTATCTCAGTGTTGAATTCGCCGCAGCGATCTCACTGCTAATAAAAAAGACTAATAGAGGGGTGAGGTCTGAATTGTGCAAACATATAAGCTATTATTATTCATAGATAACTCTCATTACTTCACTGGCGATGACTATAATGATTAAGGCAGAGGAGAGGGAGAGTGCCATAAGGGTCCAATGTGGGCGGGTATCAACCATGTAAAAGCCGCAGACTACCAAGCTTATGCAAACTAGAAAAAGGCTAATATCAATATAAAACCAATTAAACATGCTCTTCCCTTTGTTTATTTACTGTTAAGGTTGTGTATTTGTATCAAATAACATGCATAGATAAAAGTATCAAATTAATACGCTTGTTTTTATTGGTTCATAAACAAAGTATGAGGTGTCACTGTATATTAGTCGTATAGCAAACTTTATATCAGTTTAATCATAGGATGTGATATGGGTATAAAATTGTTAATTGTATTGATGACAGCAGTATTAATGCTAGCTGGCTGTCAGTTGATTCGAATTGATAGAGCGTCGTTTTCCCCTAGCACACCGCTGCGTTTTAACGCGGATTCTAGCTATGCTTTTAATCCAGAGGGTAAAGAGACTTTTTTATTAAAAGAGCTGCCCAAGGCCATTCAACGTAACGGCTATCAAAACTTCTGCGCCAATACTAATACCCCTCGCTGTAATAATCCATTGCCCTATCTAAGATATTTGGGTGTGAAAGGGTATTTTGATACGGTGCTGCCGATCAAAACGGATTATAAAAATTACGAGTATTATCCGGTTATTCTTGAAACGGGAGAAAGGTTTTTCTTTCTGTCGCTACGTAAAGAAGCCGGTAAATACGGGGAAAAATCCCCCATAGCGCCTCTTTACGGTGTTGCTCTTAAGGCTCAACAGCCTATTGTGGAAAATTCTAAGATAACCATATTGGGAGAATACCACAGCTTTAATAAAACCTATTACCGGTTAAGTAACGATAGTGTGCTTGAAAGCCGCCAGTTAGAGCATATTCGCAATTTAAGTGCCAACCATTTACATCGAACAGAAATTGTTGAACTACTGCTAGGTGTCTCTATTGAATACAATGACGACTATGATTCTTATTTAATTCAGCCCCATCAATCAGTCTTTAGCAGTGATATAAGGTTGATCATAGGCATCAATGCTAGCAGTCACTGGTTAAGATTGAAGGTGAGTCATTTAGGTGAACGAGTCATGTCTATCAATAGTTATGCGGTCATTGCGGATGAAATGAAGTGGCGTTCGCCTACGCTGCGTTTTGCAGTGCTTAGTACTACTGTAAAAGTAGCTGAGTCTTTTGAAATAACCGCCAATGATCACGAAATCAAGATGGTCACTGCGCTTGCCGGCGCCTCTCGGGCAATGCTAAGGTTATACGGTGCGCACAAATCCGTTTTCCAATTGCTAAAAGCACCGCAAAAGAAGCAGTTGTACGATATGCTAAAACTCAGTCAGTTATTAAGGCCCATCAACTTGTGAGGTGGTTTTGAGTAAAGCGCCAATAGGCTGGTTTTTTTATCAGCGAGCATGTTAAGGTATTTGCAAAAAGGTCACTAATCAGGAACAGAGATGTGTATTTTTTGGTTTTTACAACAGGCGTTAAAAGACGCTGCTTTACGTTCGCAGCCTATAGTGTTGCTCATTTTTTTGCTGATCAGTACTGGAGTAACCGCCGAGCAAATAGGCAGTGTAGATACAAGTTTTAAATTAATTGGTGCCAATCATAAACTGGTGATTGAAGCCTTTGATGATCCTAAAGTTAAGGGGGTTTCGTGTCATCTATCACGGGCTAAAAAGGGTGGGGTCTCCGGTAGCTTAGGCTTGGCAGAAGATACCTCTGACGCCTCTATTGCCTGTCGGCAAGTGGGTCCTATTGAAATCGTTGCAGCACTTGTTGACGGTGAAAAAGTATTTAAGAAAAGAACCTCTGTACTGTTCAAAACCCTACAGGTGGTTAGGTTTTTAGATAAAAAAAGAAATGTTTTAATTTATTTAGTTTACTCGGATAAATTGATTGATGGCTCTCCAAAAAACAGTATATCGACCGTGCCAATCAGGCCCTGGTAACCGTTTAGCCGCACTTTTATTTTTATCAGGCACTTTTGTCCATCGTTCAGGGCCCGAAAGAGTGCCCGAAAGAGTGCCCGACTCGCTCAAATTCATGACGCATTGTTATTTAGTAGAGCTACTCAGTTAATATTAGGTTAAAAATAACCTGTATGCCTATCGATTAAATAACTTTCTCCTTTTAAATTACTGAGCGGCAACCTTAAGGTGATGTCGGCTTAAGGAAGGCAAGGGACACTCGGCGAGTATCGATCAGCCGTGTTCCAAATGACTTATTTAGTCGCCTAAAAAAGTGGCGAAGTAAGCCCCTATCTACTCCCTGTATCTTTTGTCACTTAAGTCTAAGCTCTTAATGCCCATGAAAGAGGGGCACTCTGATGCACTGAATAATGGAACTCATTGGCGAGCCCTCTGCAAGCGTTCTGACTGGGAAAGGTCGGTCTTATCGTCCCTTTTTATCTCCCTGTAGGAAAAATACTTAAGCGCGTATCGCTCCATTATACGCGGTGTTAGAGAAGCTTTTTACGTTCGTTTAATGGCTGGTGTAGAGCCCCCGAATGCTGCTCCCTGTAAAGCCTGAGTAGCAACCTCTATGTTGGCAGCCAGCCCGCCTGTCATCGTGACTTTTTAAGATGAGCCATTGCCTCAATCACCAATAATACTGGGCGCCAGGGGCTTGGGGCTAGTTCGCTGCTCCCCTTACGGTCGCTGCTTTATTGTGCCAAGTTGGCACTTTAACGTTAGGGTTTATTTATGCTCTGAAAAATAATAGTAGTGCGATTAAAACTGGCCAATTTTGATAATGCATAAGTCAAGTTTATTCTTTGTTAAGATATCGCTTTAGTTTACTCTTTAGTTGCCGATAGCTTCTCAGTGAAAAATCAAAAAAACAACTTATTACAGTGATTAAAAGGTGAAAGTGGCATAACTACTAAAAGTAACAGACAGACAATGATTAGCTTAATACAGGGATTTAGGAGAAGGGTTGAATGAGTTTTTTTTACTACATGACAATTAGGGCCAAGTTCACAGTACTTGCTGTGGGAATGTTAATGGCATTGGTAGGCTGCGTTGTCTACGCACTTATCTCGTTAGAGCGTATCGGCTCGGAGTTAAAACAGATAGCGCACGATGTTGAAATCACCAATGTTGTTTCTGGAATTACCATCAATCAATTAGAGCAAGCTATCTTCTTTGAAAGAGCACTGCGTTACGGCATAGAAATTAAAGATGAACAACAGGCCAAAGTGCAGTTTAGCAATGCCATTGAAGACTTTTATGGTTATAGCAAAAAGGTTGAAAAAGAACTAAGAATTGGTCAGCTATTAGCCGTTGCAGGTGAGAAAAATAGTATAAGTGCTCAGGAAATTAAAGAATATGCCCATGTTAAACAACTTTTAAGCAAAGTCGGTAAGGAGCATGTTGAGTACGTAAAACACGCAGAGCAGGTCTTTCAACTGATACGACAAGATAAGATTCATCAGGCTATCTTGTACTCTGAAACAGTGGAGGTTGAAGAGGAGAATATCGATCACGAATTGGAATCACTACTGCTAGAGCTGGAACGTTTTACCCTAAATGCCACAACCAGTGCGGCAAATCAAAAATCTAATGCATTTACAATACTGATTGGCGCAGGGCTGTTAACCATGTTAGCGGTAATCATCGCTTCATTTTATATTCTCAGTTCAATATCCAAGGCGGTGTTGGGCGCGACCCATATTGCCGAGCAGATTGCTGAGGGCAATCTTAATGGTGATATCCACGTATTACATCAAGGCTCTATTGGCAGGTTAGAACAAGCACTGTTAATGATGCGTGATAACCTGAGAGGTATGGTCAGTGAAATGTCTATCTCCTCTGTGTCATTAAGTGACTCAGCAGAACATTTGACCTCGATTACTCAGCGGACTAGTAGCAGTGTTCAAGAGCAGAAAGACCAAGTATTGCAAGTCGCTACTGCTGTTAATCAAATGTCAGCGACTGTCCAAGAAGTGGCAGCTAACGCTGCATTAACTGCAGATGCGGCGCAGAAGGCGAACGAGGAAGCCTCACAGGGACAGACGGTGGTGCGGGGAACTATCCACTCTATACAAGAATTAGCGCAAGGTGTTGAGGATGCGGCAGTAGCGATTAATCAAGTGGGCCTGGACAGTGATTTGATAGGTAAGGTTGTCGATGTTATTAAAGGTATTGCCGCTCAAACTAATTTACTGGCCCTTAATGCGGCGATTGAAGCTGCCAGGGCTGGAGAGCAAGGCCGTGGGTTTGCGGTTGTTGCCGATGAGGTAAGAACGCTTGCCCAGCGTACACAAGAGTCAACTGCTGAAATTGAAGAGATGATTATAAAGTTACAAGGCGGAGCAAAAAATGCAGTCGAAGTAATGGAGAGGGGCAGGGTTCAGGCGCAAGATAGTGTGGAACGGGCGTCACAGGCAGGTATTTCTCTAGAATCCATCACTACCTCGGTTAATTCTATCAATGATATGAATACCCAGATAGCTTATGCAGCCAAGGAGCAAAGTGCGGTGTCTGAGGAAATAAACCACAATATAACGCTATTGAATTCGCTGGCAGAAAAGAATTCAGCAGCCGTCGTAGAAACGACCACTTCTACTGAAAATCTTTCCTTAATGGCCGTTGGTCTTCAATCGATGATTACCCGTTTTAAAATATAGTCACTGTTATAGATTGCTTTAGGGGGCTCGATTAATACTCGCATTTTTCCGCTGCAGATTGGGTGAATTGAGCAGAGCTTCTGACAACTTTATAACGAGATCTACGATAGCCTTGCCTAATTAACCGATAAATATTGTTTTATCGGTGTAGGGTAAGGCTAGGTTGTACTGGTTATTGCGTTAGCTAGCAGCTGTTTTAAGGTAAAACTTATGGCGACAGCTTATTCAAGCTTAGCAGGTGTTGACAGAACTCAATTAAGTGTTTGATTAAGCAATCGAGCATCGTTGAGGGTTGATAAATTTGTCCATCATTAGGACAGAGAGTAGCGCTATCTCCGTAAGCTTTGTATAGAACCTTTAAATTTGCTGATACAGCGTTGTGAGGTCAATGACCTCCCTTAGCAATTTAATAAAATAGCGGAATCTCGCTGTTGTAACGAAAAGTTTTGACTGTTGAGCCAATCTATTGCCGCTTGGCTATGGGTAAAAAGCCTTTTTTCATAACCTGAGTCACCTTCGGGAACTAACTTATCAAGTTGCATCTCTTTAAACTTATTGGTGCTGTAAACGTGGCAGTCTTTTTCGCAGCCGTTTTGTTGAAACCATAAACAATGTGCGATGATATGTTTTTCTATGCAGGGAAGTCCCAGCTGCCAATCTTCAAACACTGATAAAATAGCCCATCGGGTTTTTATCAGTGGTGCCACTTGTTGTTGAAATTCTTTGATATAGGCTATGGCTGCCTCCTCATTCCAAGTGTCAGCAAAGTATTGAACCACGACTTGGCCACACACTTCAATTTTCCATCGTCCATGAATCGGATAATCCATTCATCAAATCCTCATAACTCGTTTTATTGCACAGGTAAATCCCGCGTGGTGGCGCTATTATTAGCCACGAGCAGGATAGTCAGCTTGTCTCTACCCAGGGTAAAGTATGACACTATTATGCTTAAGTTGAAACGCACGCTTTTTACTAATGACTCAATAAATAGCAAGTTATTCAGTGGCTTGACACTAGACAAACAGTACGCAGTAATTATTATTGATGAGCTAAGCTGCCAACATGGCTACTCTATCTTTTGCCGCTAGGTGTTAGCTAAGCATCTAATAGTATCCTGTTAGCTCCCTATCAGTTTAAGCCGCTAAATATCGAAGCGCTGATTGGCTGGTGGTGCTTAAAGGGGGTCTAGATCTCTCATTACCATGAGAGATCTCAAGGAATTTGAGCAGGGTTTGCAAGTAGCGGCTGCCTGACTTAAGGGCTAGCTAACTGTCGATCATAAAATTATTAGCAAGGTTTTATTATTTTGCGGTAAAATGCTCTATTATAACGAAGCTGCTGCAAAGGTAGCGAGTGATGATAAGGCCAGTAACAATGCGACCATATAGCGGAGTCAGTAAAACCACCGTTTTTTTGCTATAGGATCGATTGTAACGTCCTATTATTGAGCCTAGTCATGATCAGAAGCTCATACAGTATTAGTAAGTTCATTGGTGTACAGGTTGGTGAAGTTGATAAATCGTTTGTTGCAACAATTTTTGTTAGGCTTAATTAAAATTTATCAAATGGTGCTTAGCCCACTATTGGGCACTAACTGCCGTTTTTATCCGAGTTGCTCTAGTTACACCAAAGAGGCTATTGAAGTCCACGGTGCGGGTAAGGGGGTGTATTTAGGAATCCGCAGGATCCTAAAATGCCATCCGTTTCACGAGGGAGGCGTCGATTTAGTGCCCCCTGTCAAGCCAGATAAAACAGTAGAGTAAGGCCGAGCGGGTTATAAACTCAGACCTACTCGGCATAGACTCGTTAATGGCTTAGTTATACTTTTAGTTTTAGCGTGGTTTGAGTGTATGCACGGACACGCTTAGCTAATTCGGCATCTTCAATTAAAGATTCTCCATAGGATGGAATCATCTGTTTTAGTTTTTCTGCCCAACCCTGATTATCTAGCTTATCCTTAAAGCACCGTTCTATGACATCTACCATGGTATTAACGGCGGTAGAAGCGCCGGGAGAGGCTCCAAGTAAAGCTGCCAGTGAACCGTCTGCAGCAGAGACTATTTCTGTTCCGAATTCTAACGTGCCCTTTCCCTCGCTATCCTTTTTAATGATCTGCACCCGTTGTCCGGCATTTTTTAGGGACCAGTCACTGTCTTGGGCTTCTGGGTAGAACTCTCGAAGCGAATCCATTCTCTCAGTATCTGATTGAAAAACTTCACTAATCAGATATTTGGTGAGATCCATATTGTTCATGCCTACAGAAAGCATCGGTTTGATATTGCCCATTTTGATGCTGCTCAATAGATCCATCACTGAACCTTTCTTGAGGAATTTTGTGGTGAATCCGGCAAAGGGACCAAACAGTAACGCTTCAGTATCTCCAATATTACGCGTATCTAAATGCGGCACAGACATCGGTGGGGCACCGACGGCGGCCTTGCCATAAACTTTAGCATGGTGTTGGCTAACGATGACTGGATTAGTACAGACCAACCATTGCCCGGTCACCGGAAAACCGCCATAACCGATGCCTTCTGGGATGTCTGATTTTTGCAGCAGTGGCAGCGCTGCCCCCCCAGCCCCTAAGAAGACAAAGGTTGCTTCAACGTCATAACTATCCTTGCCTTTAGGATCGAGTGTGACTGTCCAGCTGCCATCTGCATTTTTGGATAAATTCTCGACAGAATGGCCCACCATGAGATCAAAGTTAGGCTGTTTGGCAATGTTGGCAATCATACCGCGCGCCACGGCCCCAAAATCTATATCACTACCGTGTTCTACTTTTGTGGCGGCAATGGGGATGCTGGGGTCTCTTCCACGCATCACTAGTGGCACCCACTGTTCAACGGTGTCGGCTGATTCGGTATATTCCATGCCTTCAAAGAGATGGTGCGCAGACATTTTTTGGTATCTTTTACGTAGAAAATCTACATTTTTCTCACCCCAGACAAAACTCTTGTGGGGAGTGCGATTGATGAATGATTCAGGTTGTGGAAGCTTACCTTGCTCAACTAAGTAACTCCAAAACTGTAATGAAACTTCGAATTGGGAGTTGATCGATAGGGCTTTACTGATATCAATATCACCGTTGTCATCTTCAGAGGTATAGTTTAGTTCACAATAAGCGGCATGACCGGTACCTGCATTATTCCAGCCATCTGTGCTCTCGCTGGCTACATGTTCAAGACGTTCAACAATTCCAATGCTTAAATCTGGGTCTAACTCTCTAAGCAAAGCGCCTAGTGTTGCGCTCATTGCTCCTGCGCCAACCAGTAATACATCAAATTTTTTGTTAGACATCGCTTTTTACCTCATAAGTATCACCCCTTTAGGGTGAAACATTTTTAATACACCAATGTTATGTATAGTATCTGTGTGTAGCCTAGAGATATATTGATACTTGGCCTCTGGGTGAAATATCAATAAATTATTTGATAATGAAGGTAATTAAAGGCGGAAATGTCGTCCATAATATTTCTATGCAGTGTTTATCTGTGCCAGTAAAACTGCATTAATAGAGAGGTATTAAAAGCATGCTGGATGCCTCATTTCTATCAATGACAAGGTTAAGACAAAAAGACTTCAGTCATCAGTCATAAGTCAAAAGATAAGTGATTAGTCGTTAGCCAAAAGATAAGTGATTAGTCGTAAGTCAAAAGATAAGTGATTAGTCGTTGGTCGTAAGACTAACGACTAACGACTAACGACTAACGACTAACGACTAAAGACTAAAGACTAAAGACTACCGACTACCGACTAAAGACTAAAGACTAAAGACTAAAGACTAAAGACTAAAGACCCTCTCTTTCATTTCTTAGGCTTGGGGAGGTAGATAACGTCGGTGTTGGATAGCTTGTCTTGTAGCGTTATCTGCTCGTCATTGATTAACATCCAAAGGTAGCCCAAGCCGAAGATGCCGGCGGAAAATATCGCGGTAAAGAAGCGGATTAACGCTTGGTTCCAGCTAATTGAGGAGCCGGTTTTAGATTGAATTCTAATCCGCCAAGCCATCATACCGATAGTCTGACCAGAGCGGGTCCAAAAAAAGCCGAAGAAAGCGAAGATACTAATAAATAGTATCGATTGAAAAGCGGGTCCCGTGGCAGAGTGTGTATCCATTACCAGCATCCATAGGGCGGTCACTGCAAAGCTTAAGGCGATAATCACTAGGCTATCGTACCCTATAGCGCCCATTCGTCTCATCAATGAAGCCCGGGCAATATTGGATTGATCGTAGTTTCTTCTCATCTCTCACTGCTTGATTTTGCCATTGGCTAATTTATATTTTTGTGGTTTGTTACTTAAAATCAACCCAACGGCGGTTTATTAAAGGTCCTTGGCGAGTTAGCACTATCGCTTGGTGAGGCTTCTTTCTGTTCTCACCAGTTCAAACGCCAAGGAACGGGAATCGATCATTGATGATTTAAGCTGTGCTTAATTCATCGCTATTGGAAGGGCGTCACATAGGTCTTTCGGTACGCTTTAGACAGCTGTTTCGCCTGGCTTACTTGACTCTTTTCTAGCTTCATCAACAATCTGTTTTCAATGGCGGCGGCGGTCTTATCACCGAGGGCTGCTGCATTGCTCATCCAGGCGTAAGCGATAATGTCTTGATCGGTGCTTTGGTCTTGGCCGTGTGCGGTTGCGTACAGAGTGCCCAAATAGAACAGCGATTTATTGTAACCTTTATTGGCGGCAATACGATACCAGTTCTCAGCGATCGCAAAGTCTTGTGCGACGCCGCTACCAAAATTATAGCTGCGGCCAATATTATGCTGCGCCACCACATAACCTTGATCTGCGGCGAGCTGATATTGATTGAATGCGGCTTTAAGGTCGCGTTTTACGCCAAGCCCATACTCATACATTTCCCCCAGCCGGTTTTGCGCGGTAGCGTTTCCAAGCTGCGCTTTCTGCTCGACTTTTTTAAACTCTTTAAGATACTGAATGTCATCGAGGGCGCGCAAGCTGTTAACACTATCAATGTGTCCAATACGAGCGCCTCTCTTATAGAATTTTTTGGCCTGTTCAAGGCTGGCGGGAACTCCCCAGCCGTTTTGGTACATCTTGCCCAATAGATTGGTCGCGGAAGGTTTGCCGGCACTAACCAGTGGGGTTAGCTCTTTAAGTGCTGTTTTATAATCTTGAGAGGCAATGGCGGCCCTTGCCTTGGAAATGCTGGCGCCATAAGCGGGATTGATAATGAGGCAGCCCGCTAGAGCTAGAATAGAAAGTACACGTTGTTTGGTCATATGATCGGTCCCTGTTTGCTCTGCCAGAAAAATGTATTCAGAGTATCTATCGGCTATATTACGCTAACCTTATCTGCGAATGAATTTTCTTTTGTATTTTGAGAGTAGATAAAAGCATCCAAATTGACTAAAGCGGTGATTAAACTCTGTATTTAGACCAAATGGACAAAATAATGTGAAATTAGTATGAAATTCTTTATGATATTGGATACAATTTCAAACCCTCGATTATATATTATACGTTAGTATATGTACTTTGAGTGGTGAATTTGTTTAACTGAATTTCATAAGTTTATGGGCGGGCGGCGTAATCTATCGCGGCTATCGCCAACAAAAGTCAAAACCAAGATATAACAATAATCAAATCAAGATCACGGAGAAATCAATGAAACGTCAATTTCTAGTTTTATCTGCAGCTATTGCCTTATCTACTTCGGCAATGGCGGCTGAGTTTAAACCCGCTGTAGTGTTTGATATGGGTGGTAAGTTTGATAAGTCTTTCAATCAAAGTGTTTTCGATGGTGTCGAACAGTTTAGAAGAGAAACCGGTGTTAGGTACCGTGAGTTTGAAGTAACTAACCCCTCACAGCGTGAACAGGCGCTGCGCAAGATGGCTCAGCGCAAAGCTGACCCAGTGTTGGCGATAGGTTTTGCTCAGGCGACTGCTCTAGAAAAAGTAGCGAAAGATTTCCCGAATACAAAATTCAGCATCATTGATGCCGTCGTTGATTTACCCAATGTACAGTCTATTGTTTTTAAAGAACAAGAAGGTTCTTTCTTGGTCGGTTTGTTAGCGGCAATGAAGTCTGAATCTAAGGTGGTTAGTTTTGTTGGCGGTATGGACATTCCCCTGATTCGTCGTTTTAACTGTGGTTATGCACAAGGCGCTAAATACGCGGTTAAAGATGTAACTGTTATCAGCAACATGACAGGTTCAACACCTTCTGCGTGGAATGACCCGGTAAAAGGTGGCGAATTAGCGCGTAGCCAATTTGACCGTGGATCAGATGTAGTTTTTGCCGCAGCTGGTGGTACTGGTGTGGGTGTTTATCAAGCGGCAAAAGATGCCGGTAAATTTGCCATTGGGGTAGATTCAAACCAAAACCATATTCATCCGGGCACCATGTTGACCTCTATGATCAAGTCGGTGAATGTAGCAGCGTATAATACCTTTAAAACTGCTCAAGACGGTACTTGGGAAGCTGGTTTTAATACGTTAGGCCTAGCTGAAGGTGGTGTTGATTGGGCTTATGATCAGCACAATAAATCTCTTATCACCCCCGCGATGAAAGCTGCTGTAGAAAAAGCTAAGGCAGATATTATCTCTGGCAAAATTGTTGTTCATGATTACATGTCAGACAATAATTGTCCTTCACTTTAATCGTCTGAAGTTTAATGCCGGCCCTCCTGTATTTCCGGCATAAACGCTCCACCCCGCTTCGTTTTAGAAGTATGATCTCTACAGATTATAAGGATTTCCTCGGGGTAACTTACCCAAAAATACGGATTATGAATGTCTAGTTCCCATAATGCTGAGCAGCAGGGTGATATGCCTCCTGCCATTGATTTACGAAAAATAAATAAAAGTTTTGGTCCTGTGCACGCCAATAAAGATGTCGATTTGGTGGTTGCTAGGGGCAGTATCCACGGCATTATTGGCGAAAATGGTGCGGGTAAATCTACCTTGATGAGTATCCTCTATGGCTTTTATGAAGCGGATAGTGGAGAGATATTGATCAATGGAAAATTGGCAGCAATTACCTCCTCTAAAGATGCTATCTATGCGGGTATCGGTATGGTTCACCAGCATTTTATGTTGATAGACACCTTTACTGTGTTAGAGAATGTAATGCTCGGCGCCGAGCAGAGCAGCTCGTTAAAAGAGAGCAAAATTAGTGCCAGAGCAGAATTGGCCAGACTTTCTGTCGAGTTTGGTTTGGCGGTCGACCCCGATGCGATTACCGGTGATTTAGCGGTTGGCTTGCAGCAGCGAGTAGAAATTTTAAAGGCACTCTATCGCGGCGCTGAAATTCTTATTTTAGATGAGCCTACCGGGGTGTTAACCCCCCAGGAAGTAAACCAGTTATTTGACATATTAAATGCACTGCGCGAGCGCGGTGTCAGCGTCATGTTAATTACTCATAAGCTGCAGGAAATAATGGCGATTACCGATGAAGTAACCGTCATGCGAGGTGGCACCATGGTTGCCACTCGTGAGACAGCTAAAACCACCAAGGCAGAATTGGCCGAATTAATGGTGGGCCGCAAGGTATTGCTTGAGGTTGATAAGAGTGTTGCCCAGCCTAAAGAAGTATTGTTAGAAACCAGTAATTTAACGATTAAAGACGACGCCGGTGTGACACGCCTCGATGCGGTGAGTTTAAAAGTGCACGCGGGAGAAATTCTCGGTATTGCCGGGGTTTCTGGTAATGGTCAAACGGAGCTGCTCGACGTTCTCAGCGGTATTCTCCCCGTACAAGAGGGTTTTATTGTCCTCAATGGTACGACGATAGATAAAAAGAATGTACTCAATGCTAAAGATTTCAGGCATTTGAGCTTAGGACATGTGGCCGAGGATCGGCATAAACAGGGGATGGTGACTGATTTTAGTGCGCGCGAGTGTGCGATTATGGGTTTCCAAGATGAGCCTGAATTCAATGGCCCTATCTTAATGGATAATAAAGCGGTCACCGAACATTGCGTAAAGCTAATGGACGAGTTTGATGTGCGCCCAGCTAACCCACACCTTAAAGCGGCAAATTTTTCCGGTGGTAACCAGCAAAAACTGTGTTTGGCCCGTGAAATTGAACGTCAGCCGAAAGTGTTATTGGTCGGTCAGCCCACGCGTGGTGTTGATATTGGAGCGATTGAATTTATCCATCAGCAAATTGTACAGCTTCGCGATGCGGGCCATGCAGTGCTGGTAGTCTCGGTAGAATTAGAAGAGGTTATGTCTTTGTGTGATCGAATTATCGTGATGTTTGAAGGTCGTATTGTCGGTGAAATGGCCGCGAGTGATGCCGATGCACAAAAGTTGGGCTTATTGATGGGTAATGCAGGATCGAATGATCAAACTTCAACACAGGGAGCATCGTCATGAGTAATAAGACGCTACCGGCTTGGGTTGATGTGGGCGTGCTGCCATTACTGAATGTCTGCCTGGCTTTTATCGTATCAGGATTTGTCATTTTGTTGATCGGAGAGAGCCCTCTCGAAGCGGTAAAGTATATTATTACCGGTGCCTTTGGCTACGATGAAGGTATTGGTTACACCTTGTTTTACACCACTAATTTCATCTTTACTGGGCTGGCGGTCTCCATCGCTTTTCACGCTGGATTGTTTAACATCGGCGGTGAAGGTCAAGCTTATATTGGTGGCTTAGGTGTCGGCTTGATGTGCTTGAGCTTAGATAACTTTCTGCCCTGGTGGGCGCTGTTACCTTTCGCCATAGCAGCGGGGGCAGCCTTCGGTGCTGCATGGGCGTTTATTCCCGCGTATCTACAAGCTTATCGCGGTTCTCATGTGGTTATCACCACCATTATGTTTAACTTTATCGCATCGGCACTGATGGTTTATCTACTGGTCAATGTGCTGATAGAGCCCGGTAGTATGGCGCCGCAATCGCGCAGTCTGATGGAGAGTGCTACCCTGCCGTCAATGCAGGATTTATTTGCCGCAGTGGGTATCGATATAGCCAACAGCCCTTTAAATGTTTCAATCTTTCTCGCGCTGATTTGCTGTGTGTTAGTTTGGCTATTACTCTGGCATACACGACTCGGCTATTCGATCCGCATGATCGGCTTTAACGAGAATGCAGCGGTTTATTCGGGGATTAATACCCGGCGGATTATTGTTATCACCATGTGTATTTCAGGTGGATTATCGGCCATGGTGGGCATCAATGAAGTGATGGGCGCCCAGGAGCGAATCTTACTAGATTTTGTGGCGGGTGCAGGATTCACTGGGATCGCTGTCGCCCTGATGGGGCGAAATCACCCCATTGGCATTGTTATTGCCAGTCTATTGTTTGGTGCTTTAAAGCAAGGTGGAGCAGAACTCTCTTTTGAAAATCCGGATATCCCTAATAATATAGTCGTGGTCATCGAAGGATTGGTTATTTTGTTCTGTGGAGCGCTAACCTTAATGATCAAACCGGGTGCGGAAAAAATATTTTTGAAGTTAACCAATAAAAAGGAGAGCGCTAATGTCTGATTTTATATTGATCTTGCTCTCCACTCTCGACTCCACCATTAGAGTTTCTACGCCGCTTATCCTCTGTGCAATGGCCGGTCTTTTTTCTGAGCGTTCGGGTATTGTCGACATCGGCTTAGAGGGCAAGATGTTAGGCGGGGCGTTTGCGGCCGCCGCAATCGCTTCAATTACTGGTTCTGCTTGGATTGGCCTCTCTGCCGCGATTGGTGTCTCGGTGTGTATGGCACTACTGCATGGATTTGCCTGTATTACCCACAAGGGCAATCAAGTAGTCAGCGGTTTGGCGATTAATATACTGGCGTCTGGGTTAACTGTCACCTTGGGCATCGCCTGGTTCCACCAGGGGGGGCAAACGCCGTTACTCAGTGGTGATGCGCGCTTTTACTCTATTGATTTGCCGGGCGCTCTGGCCCTGGCAGATGTGCCGGTGATTGGTGCAATCTATTCTCAGTTGATCAGTGGGCACAATGCGCTGGTCTATCTCGCCTTTATCACGGTGCCAATTACTTGGTGGATCGTGTATCAAACTCGATTTGGACTGCGCTTAAGAGCGGTGGGAGAAAACCCACAAGCTGTCGATACGGCGGGTATCTCGGTTTTTTGGTTAAGATATCGGGCGGTCATTTGTGCGGGTATCCTCTGTGGTATTGCCGGGGCGTATTTATCAACGGGACAAAATGCGTCATTCGTCCGAGAGATGTCAGCAGGTAAAGGTTATATCGCATTAGCGGCACTTATCTTTGGCAAATGGCGGCCGAAAGCAGCCTTGTTGGCCTGTTTACTGTTTGGCTTTTTGGAGGCGTTAACAGTACGTTTAGAAGGCGTAGACCTTCCGCTACTCGGTCAGGTGCCCACGCAATTAATGCAGGCATTGCCGTATATTTTGACCGTGGTATTGCTCGCTGGATTTATCGGCAAAGCGGTCGCGCCAAAGGCGATCGGTGTGCCCTACATAAAAGAGCGCTGATCAGCACTCTTTGTTACATAAACTGGTCGTTTACTCTGTGAGTAATTGGCCAGTTATCCTCTAAAAACTGAGCAAA
The DNA here is from genome assembly GCA_013215445.1 of Oceanospirillaceae bacterium. Taxonomy (GTDB): domain Bacteria; phylum Pseudomonadota; class Gammaproteobacteria; order Pseudomonadales; family Balneatricaceae; genus Rs1. The sequence continues at coordinate 19,964 of JABSRA010000034.1, read as the reverse complement.
TTATTGATTGAGGCTGCGACAGTGAAAATATTTAATTATGGTGCGATTAATATTGACCATATCTATCAAGTACCCCATCTAGTGCGGGCAGGTGAAACCCTATCCAGCACTGATTATCATCAAGTGCTGGGTGGCAAGGGCGCCAATCAATCGATTGCATTGGCGAGAGCCGGCGCTGAGGTTCATCACATTGGGCGCTGTAGTAAAACCGATACATGGGCCGTCGAACAACTTGGGGATGCCGGGGTGAATTGTCAATTAATCGAGTTAGTTGATGAGCCCAGTGGACATGCCATTATTCAGGTAGACGAACAGGCAGAAAATTCGATTGTACTCTTTGGTGGTGCCAACCAGAGCTTCAGCCAGCAAGACATCCACAGCGCATTGGCGACAGGGGTGAAAGGCGATTGGCTGGTATTGCAAAATGAGTGTAATAACATCGAGGCGGCGGTGGAATATGCGGCACAAGCTCAGTTAAAAGTGGTGTTTAATCCCTCGCCAATGTTGTCTGACATAGAGGCTTTTCCCATCGATAAAGTCTCGCTATTAATTGTCAATGAAGTAGAGCTCAGCCAGTTACTTGACTGTGCAAATCTCGAGCAAAATGAAATAGTAGACAAGGTGCGAAAGCAGTATCCCGATATGGATGTGGTGATTACCTTAGGTGCTCAAGGTGCAATGTGGGTCAATGCCAATGAGTGTATAAAAGTGGACGCTCGGTCGGTTAAAGTTGTTGATACGACGGCAGCCGGAGATACCTTTTTAGGCTATCTATTGGCGGCTATTGATCGCGGCGAAAGCAAACAGGCGGCATTAACTATCGGCTGCAAAGCCTCTTCACTGGCAGTCCAGTCTCTGGGTGCATCCATCAGTATTCCAACTTCCGCACAAGTTGCGGTGATTTAATTAAAGCGTGAACACTATGAATAAGATAATTTTAGATACAGATCCGGGCATTGATGATGCGATGGCAATTTTTACCGCGATGGCGCATCCCCAGATTGAACTATTGGGTTTGACCACTACCTTTGGCAACGTCTCTGTGGAACAGGCAACTCTTAACGCACTGTCTCTGGTGGAGATGGCTGGCTTAGATATTCCAGTTGCCAGAGGAGTTGCGACACCTTGGGTGATGGATTTAAATCCGTTCCCAGATTTTGTACACGGCGTCGAAGGTTTTGGTGAGGTGAAATTAGCCGCGCCAAAAAGAACTGCGGTGCCGCAAAGTGCCGCTCAGTTTATTGTCGATCAAGTGAATGCTAACCCGGGAGAAATTAGTCTGGTGGCGATAGGGCCATTAGGTAATTTGGCGGCTGCATTACAGATAGACCCCAGCATCACCACCAAAGTGAAGCAAGTGGTATTGATGGGGGGAGTAATCGGCGGGGATGGAAATGTATCTCCGGTTGCCGAAGCTAATATTCTGTCTGATCCTCACGCCGCTGATAAGGTGATGGCCGCTGCTTGGCCTGTGGTCATTGTTGGCTTGGATGTTACCCATCAAGTGATCTTAAATAAGGCCCTGTTTGCTAAAATAGCCGCTGAGAACGCTAAAGTGGGTCAGTTCATGGCAGACGCTGCTAAATTTTATATCGATTTTTATTCGAGCATTCGAGATATTGACGGTTGTTATGCCCATGATGTCTCCGCCGTTGCTTATGTTATCGATCCAGAGATTTTTGGTACGATAGAGGGTGAAGTTTGTGTGGCCACCGAAGGTGTGGCCATTGGCCAAACCATCATGAGTCGATTCGGCATACCCTATCCACTGACATTTTGGACGGGTCGCCCTAAGCAAAAAGCGTGCATGGAAGTAGATAGCAATAAATTGATCGCGTTGTTTGAAACATCGATGACCGGCGATTTTTGGAAATAGGGGTAAATGTTATGGCAGTTTTAGAGGCAATTGATTTCAAAGCGGCAGATGCCAGTGAAAAGTTTGTAGCGTCCCTGCGTGAAACAGGATTTGGCGTGCTGAAAAATCACCCAATTCAGCAGGGGCTGGTACAGTCTATTTATCAAGAGTGGCAAGAGTTTTTTGACGGGACTGAAAAGCAAAATTATATCTATAACAAAGGCCCTCAAGATGGTTTTTTCCCGATAAGTTTAGCGGAGTCGGCTAAGGGTCAAGTGGTTAAAGATATCAAAGAATATTACCACTACTACCCTTGGGGGCAGTGCCCCAGTGAATTAAAGCCTAAGTTGAGCCAGTATTATCAAGAAGCTAGATCGCTTGCGGCGCAACTATTAGAATGGGTTGAAAAGCACAGCCCAGCAGAAGTGTCTAAAGGTTATCATCAACCCTTGGGCAGCATGGTCGCACAGAGCGAACAGTCGCTATTACGCGTGCTGCATTATCCACCATTATCAGGGGATGAAGAGCCAAGTGCGATACGTGCTGCTGCTCATGAAGATATAAATTTATTGACGGTATTACCCGCTGCCAGCGAGCCGGGTTTGCAAGTACTTGCTAAAAGTGGTGAATGGTTAGATGTGCCCTGCGAATTTGGCTATCTAATTATTAATATAGGCGATATGTTGCAGGAAGCTTCTGGGCAGTATTTTCCCTCGACGACCCATCGAGTTATTAATCCCGATGGTGCTGATATGAAAAAATCGCGGATATCTCTACCGTTATTTTTGCACCCAAACCCTGAGGTGGTACTCTCTGAGAAATATACGGCCGGTAGTTATCTGCACGAGCGTCTGACAGAGTTAGGTGTTATCTAAGAGATCTAAATAAACAGGCCGCAGCAGCGGCCTTTTTTATGCGTAGGGTGTGCTATGTGCTGGATAATAACTATCAATATTCGGCTAGCACGCTTATTTTTCTGTGCAAAAGTCTAAATGCAACTCACTATATATGGCTAAAAGGTTGGCGATAGAAGATAACAACAAGCAGAAACTATCCAGTGAGCAACAGTTACTAAGGGGATAGTGCGGGCGTTTATGGGCGGCCCAAGCAGCACAGTCTTTGGTTCTAGATTATCAAGATGCTGAGTAATAGGTATCATTGAAAATTCTAAGGGATAGGCTTAACAGGTAATAAATTTCAGGCAGAAAATAGTTTGGCGCAATCGCAGAAAAGCGAGTGTTAACCGGTAGGGATGATCAAAGCAGTAAAAGAGGTTAAGCAAAGAGAAGAGGTGGCTGACCGAAAAATTCAACTTTTTATAATTATAATTATTAGTTGTTTTTTTTATTTATCTGATCAGCTCTTTATTAGTCTCAATTATTATTATTTTGGAGACTTAGTACTGTTACTCTACATTGCCAATTATTATTTTTATTGCTGGATATGTAGTTTGTATTTTTTTGTTTTTATTATATATCTAATATAGCATTAGTTGTGCCATGTTTATAACTCACTGATATAAATCATAATTATAATAAATAGGGATTTTTCTTAGTGGCGAAAAATCAAAGTGTTACTTATAGGTACAAAAGTGTTACCTAAAGTACCGATGAATTATCGAGCAAGGTAACACATCAGTAACACATGGTAACAAGTTGCCTTTAATGCCACTTTTAGCTGATTAAGTGTTAATAATGTAGCGATTGCGCACGGGGTTGCAATGGTTGCGGTAGTATTGATGACGGGCAACAAAAAATTGAGTTATTTAGGGCCGGTAGCGTTTCTGCAAGCTTATATTTACGCAATGTTAGTGATCAAGCGGTGGTTTTTAAATATCGATGATATTTAGAGACATAAATTGAACAGCGAATCATATTTGTTTAAGCTTAGGAAGAGTCTTTTTAGTCATTAATAAATTGATAGTAGGGCATAGATGGATGTTGAATTGATCGCATTAATTACCTTTGTAGCAGTTGTCTTACTGTTGCTGGTAGTGAGTGTTAACTATATAAAAGCGTATTTTAAAACTCCTTGTGAAGCGCCATTATTGTCGCAGAGTGAGCGTGAATTTTACGGGGTGCTGTGTCAATTGTGCGCTAACCGGGCGATTGTGTTGTGTAAAATACGCCTGCCCCAACTATCCTTGTTTGCAGCAGGGTGTTCAAAATGGTCATGGAACTACCGACAATTTCAAGCTCAGCAGTTTGATTTTGTGATATGTCGCAATAGCGATTGTAAGCCAATTGCGGTGGTCGAATTTGATGGCGGTGGAATGACGGTAAAGTTGTCAGATATCGTAATCGCTCAATGTGTGGCAAGTAAGGTGAGAGTGTATCGCTTTAATTTATCTTCTATCAATGAGCTAGCTGTTGTAGAGGCGCAGTTATTTCCCGAGCAAGATCCGCGATTTACCCAGCTTGAGAGCGGACTACAATTACCAATAGGCAAATTAGCAAAAACCACTGGGTGTCGCTAAGTCGTTGTAAATAGCTTAATCAGCCAACGCGTTTCAAGCTGTGCGGTTACGAAGTCAGTGCTCTGTCGCCACACTAATGGGCTAAATTCTCCCGGGTTAGGCCTGGTTACATTTGACTAATGGGTGACTGTTTTAGGTCTTACACCGGTGATTATTTTTACTTCAGGGGACAGCAAATATTTATGCTGAAAAGGGGTAAAACTGTGAATGGCAGAGCGCCTGTGATACCTGCACCAAAACAACAGCTAATAGAGGGTGTAGTGGCACATAATAGAAATAGTATTGCCCCTACTTATGGCCTAGAGATGAAACTTCTCTTAGGTGGCGATTGGTCGTGTCGATGACGGTACTAGTACTGGCCAAGTTGATTGCTATCAGTACGGCTTTATGTACAAATCAGTGGTAAGTTTTTTCTACCTTGAGATTCGCCAGGCCCTTTTAGATATGGCAGCGATGTTTGAGTTACTAGAGCAGCCCAGCAATCGGATATGTAGACCATTTTAAGATGATCAAATAATAATTGTCATTGGCTAGCGTTATCGCTATTAAGGGAAGCCGCTTGTTTTTTTTGTTGCATAGCTTCTATCTTTGCCTCTTTTCTTCTCTGATGTAATTCAGCAGAATAATGCTTTTTGAATTTACCTATGCAATATTGATAGGATGCTTCAGATTTCTTCCAACAATTGCCTTTATCATTTATTTGCAAGCAGCTGCTAAGTGCCGCTACTGCGAGTTTCTCACACTTCTTGAAATCAGCTGATGTCGCTGATGCATTAAGCGCATTCGAAAATAACACTGCTGCCAAAGCCAAAGAAATCAAGGTAACAAATTTCATGTTTCTCTCTTTAATAAATAGACACACTGTTATAACTTATTCTGCAGCGATAGATTTAACGGGTCATCTTTGCATAAAATAAGTAGAAATAAAACGCCTGCACAGGCACATCGAGCCAACTTACAGACAGGGAGTTAGTTAAGGAAGTAGCGAATAAGTCCCCAGATGTTCCCTGTGGATAACTAAGCGGTCAAATCCGCGGAAGAATGCGAAGTGAATGGCTAGTCCTTTACAAGTGTTCTGACAAAGTAAATGCAGATGAAACAAGATTTCATCTCTGTTGACCGCTTAGAGATCCACCCTGCGGGGCGTACAGGATAGTCTGTGCTCTTTGTTAATGGCTTTCGCCGGACAACCAGTCCGCCTGTAGCCATTGCCTCAATCACAAACAATCCTGTACGCCAGGGGCGCCTGGGACTTGTTCGCTGCTTCCCTAACATGGTTAGGGGATACTAATGTCAAATTTTCACAGCACAAAGGTCTTTTCATTGGCCGAACTCGGTTGGAACAACCGTTTTCAACAGCAACTCACACTTGATGAGTGGCAAACCTATATGCCAGCCCGCGTAGTTGCCCAGCATAAAACTGAACTGCAGTTACTCACCCAACAGGGCCCGCTGACGATCAAAGCGCCAATAGACAGCACAGTCCATGATACGCGCCTAACCGTGGGCGATTGGCTGTTGCTGGATAGTCAGCACAACCTCTATCGCAGGCTTAGTCGCTCATCTGTATTTCGTCGTAAGGCAGTGGGGGGCAAACTCGAGCAGCAACTGATTGCCGCCAATGTAGACACCGTACTCATTGTCAGCTCGCTTAATGATGATTTTAATTTGAATCGTTTAGAGCGCTATTTGGTACTGGCCCATGAAGCCGGCGCCGAACCTGTGGTGGTACTCACTAAGGCCGATTTGTGCACAACACAACAAAAACAGCAGTGCATTGCCCAGCTTCACAGCCTAAATAACTTATTGATGGTAGTGGCCCTTAATGCTCTGGATGCAGAGGTTAAACAGCAACTGGCCCCCTGGTGCAAAATTGGTCAAACCTTGGCCTTGCTTGGATCATCTGGGGTGGGCAAGTCTACTCTAGTAAATACCCTACTGGGGGAAAACAGCCAGCAAACCCAAACCATCCGAGAGGATGACAGTAAGGGGCATCACACCACCACCGGTCGCTCGCTGCATATCTTACCGGGACAGACTGGCATCGTGCTGGATACACCGGGAATGCGAGAGCTGCAGTTGGCCAACAGTGAACAGGGGATTGCAGAAACTTTCAGGGACATTTTACAGCTGGCCAATCAATGTAAATTTTCCGATTGTAAACATGACAATGAACCCGGCTGTGCGGTGCAACTGGCCATTGAACAAGGTGAACTGACATCACGACGCTTAAGCAGTTATCTAAAACTGCAGCGCGAAGATGTCATAAACTCAGCCACTTTGGCACAACGGCGCAGCCAAGATAGAAAACGTGAAAAGTTTTATCGCTCGGTGCAATCGGACATGAAACGATTGAAAAACCGTTAATTTAATGGAGGCATAGGCAGGGGGATTTATTTCCCCTGCCTATTTACGTGGTTAGTTGGGGTGATATCCGTATAAAACCAGCAACAACCGGGCTTTTCGTCACCCTAAAGTAGGTGATTATGCCCTCACTCAACGCCTTCTAAACGACAGCCTTAGACAGGTATGTTTGATGGTATTTAAATAGCGCCGATGACAGCCTTTGCAGATAAAAGGCGGCGAATGCTAGTATGACGTTTACACTTGGGCGTTAAGGGCTTAACTATGTATGATCCAATACCAGATGGTATCGCAAAGACAGTACAAGCTGTCAGTTATGTCGAGGCGAAACCGCCGAGCTTTTTGGCAGAATTTGTGCATAATTATTGGGAACTTAAAACAGACCATAAACTAGCGGATGATTTTTATTTGCATGCGGTGCCAGACGCCTGCGTTAATATTTTGTTCAACCAGCTGCAAACTGATATCGCTGGGGTAACGGCACTTAGAACCAGCTACGAAAAATTAAACTTGGGAGTCCAGTTTCACTATGTCGGCATTCAGTTTTTCCCCGGCGTATGGCAAGGCGATCCCACCGAGACGACTGATAGTTATGTAGGCACACCCTACCTAGGTAAGTTACCGCTGATTGATACCAGCAGGCAACTTACCGCTCTAGACTTTGCCGCTAAACAGGTAATTTTATCGACATTAGTAGCGCAACTGATCGATCTCAAGCTAGTGGCGGTTAATCCCCTCACTGCAAAAATACTGGCCAATATAGAGGCAATTCAGTCCGTGGCAGACATGGCCTCTACTACGCAGCTGTCATCTCGCCAATTACAGCGTTTACTTAAACAATCGACTGGCTTTGCTCCCCATGACTTTCTAAAGGTAATACGACTGCAACAATCTTTTAAGCATCACTCTTTGCATGCCTATACCGATCAATCACATTTTATTCATTCGTTTCGAAAAATCACCGGTTACACACCCGCGCAATACTACCGTAAGTATGATGTCTGATTTATACAATACACCAGCTCAAAAGCAACTTATTATCTGTTGGAACTTAATTCCACAGGAGTAAAATCATGACTCACAATGCAATTGGCTGGTTTGATATCTATGTAAACGATATGGACAGAGCAGTGACTTTTTATCAAGCGGTGTTTAACAAACAGCTAGAGGACATGGGAGATCCTACCGATAGCTCGGTAATAATGAAAAGTTTCCCGACCGACATGGCCAGCTATGGAGCCGGTGGTGCACTGGTAAAAAGAGCAGGGGCTAGCCCTGGGATAGGCGGTACTGTCATTTACTTTGGGGTAGAGGATTGCGCTATTGAGGAGTCGCGAGTGGCTGAGGCTGGCGGCAAAGTTATCAGCCCTAAAATGTCGATTGGACAATTTGGTTGGGTCAGCTTATGTATGGATACTGAAGGCAATATGATTGGCCTCAGTTCAACCTAAAGGGGGCTGAGCTAAATGGAACAGTCAATTTCCTAAAAAATTGCAGCCGCTGTGATCAGACCTTGCCTTTTCAGTGCAACAGATCAAACTGAATCATGCTTAACCGCCGCTTATCGGAGTAAAAATATGCACAACACCCTTACCCCTGAACTGTTCCGCTTCTTGAGTGAACTGCGCGAGAATAATAACCGAGAGTGGTTCACCGAAAACAAGCCGCGCTTTGCTGAAACCGTACAGCGACCGATGGTGGGCTTTATTGAAGCGATGCAGCCGTGGTTGTCTCTAAATACCCCCGCTTTCGTTGCCGACACTCGACTCAATGGTGGTTCGCTGTTTCGTATCTACCGCGACGTTCGTTTTGGCGCAGACAAGCGCCCTTACAAGACCAACATCGGCTGTAATTTTCGCCATCGTGCCGGCAAGGATGCTCATGCACCGGGTTTCTATGTACACATTTCGCCAGATGACATATTCTTTGGTGGTGGCATTTGGTCACCGCCAACCCCCGTATTGAACAAAATTCGCGACGCCATCATTGAAGACCCTCAGCGTTGGCGTGCAATTGTACAGGCACCTGCCTTTATTGAATTATTCAATGGTTTAGGTGAGGCGCAATCACTAAAGAATGCCCCCCGGGGCTATCCAAGCGATCACCTTTGTATTGAGGATCTCAAACTCAAGTCACTGTTTGCCTTCACTAGCTGCACACCCGCTGAAGTCTGCGCCGCCGATTTTCCAGAGCGCGTCACTAAAGCCTTCCAAGCGCTCACACCCTTAATGGAATTTATGACCAAAGCCCTTGACTTAGGCTGGGATTAAAGCAGATTACCGACACAGCTAATCCGATTATTGCAGCCAATTGCTAGTGCTTAGCTTGCTCCTTGTTTTACAAACTTTTCTTGCTCAATCAACCGGACACACCAGTAACGCGTTGATACGAACAAGGCCTGTAAAAACAACTAGCGGTGCAATCATCACAACATTGCATGCAAGGTCCGGGCTAACAGTGACCACACCCTTTTGCTGGTGCTACTCAAGCCACCTTACAATGTGCTCAAGTTGGATCTAATCTCCCTGGCACAAAGTTCTCTGAGCCAAATATGCGCAGGGTCTTTGTGTAAGGTCGGCGGCCAACTTAAATTATAATGATACGCAGGTATTTGCAGCGGTATTTTTTTAGCGACTAAATTAAATTGTGGTGCGAAGCCTTGCGGCACAAATGGCGGGGTACTAAACAACATGTCTGTTTTACTGACAATTTCCAACGCATTAATGTAATGCGGGGTCCTAAAACCGATTCTGCGAGACTTACCTACATCACTGAGTAAGCTTTCGATAAGCATATTAGGGCCACCGCCCAATGTCACCACGATATGCGGATATTGTATAAAAGATTCGAGATCTAACTCTCTATTCGCCAGCGGATGATTGGCACTCATAAAACAGCGCATTTCTTCATTGCCTACATGCAGTTGATGGAAATAATCCGGAAGATAAGTTGCATCGCTAACTAACGCTAAATCAATAGCTTGAGCATTATGGTACTGCAGAGACTTGCCTTTAATATCGATAATTTCGAGTTGAGCGTTAGCCGCCTGCGCATAAAAGGAAGTTGCGATTGCCGCTAAATGCGCCTGTGAAGTGTAACAACTCATGTGCAGCCTAAAATTGCGCCGGCACAGTTGCGGCGAAAAATCTTGGCTGATTAACAGTGAACTCAACTGATCTAAGGTACATTGTAAAGGCTGAGTTAACGCGACTGCTCTAGATGTCGGTTCCATTCCATGGCTAGTTCTAATGAACAATGGGTCATTAAATAACTCTCTTAGTTTAGCCAAAGTACGACTCATGGCCGGCTGACTCATGTGCATTTCATCGGCGGCACGACTGACATTCTTATGGGTTAATAATGCATTGAGACAAAGTAACAATTTGAAATCTATCTGTGCTAGGGCAACCATAAAGTAAAACCTCAGAGCATTATTCACTTTTCGAATAATGCTTAAGTAAATTATGCATTAGATTATATAACAAAACTCATGCAAGCTAGCGTTAATATCTACTAAAGTGAGTAACTTCTAATATTATGAGCAACCCTGATTACAATTTCAAACTCGGCTTAATCTTCGCCACTACCACGGTATTTTTCTGGGGTATGCTGCCTATCGCCCTAAAATTATCGGCGGGTTTTATCGACCCAGTGACTTTAACCTGGTTTCGTTTCTTAGTCGCTTTTCTGATCAGCATAGTATTGCAAAAACTTTCAGGAAATTTAGCACAGTTCAAGCATCTGTTACGCATGGACTGGGTTAAACTCACCGCCGCCGCTGCTTTTTCAATGTTCAATTATATTTCCTTTGTCTACTGTCTAGAATATTTATCTCCCGGGCCCGCCCAGCTCAATTTCCAGACAGCGCCTTTCTTTCTGGCCTTTGGCGGTATGTTATTTTTTAAAGAGCGGATCAGTGCCCTGCAAATGAGCTGCTTCGCCACTTTGGCGCTCGGCATGATGTTATTTTTTCAAACCTCTATCGATTTATCCAACGACGACGGGAATCAAGTGTGGATAGGAGTTTTACTGGTGCAATTTTCTGCACTCTCCTGGACTTGTTATGCACTCATCCAGAAATCGCTACTGGCAAAACTATCCCCAGGCAATGTACTCTTGTATATTTACGGCGCTGGCATTGTGCTGATGTTTCCCTTCAGTGACCTTAATTACTTTGCCAACATGTCAACCAACCAGTGGTATATCGCCTTGTTTTGTGCCGTAAATACGCTCGTTGCCTATGGTTGTTTTGCTCAGGCGATGAAGTACTGGTCCACGGCACAGGTGGGAGCCACTGTCGCACTGACGCCGATTTTTAGTTTTAGTTTCACCGCCATGATAGTCGCCCTAGGTTGGTGGCCAGAACTCATCGTCTCGAACCCCCTCACGATCATCGGCGTGGTGGGCATTTTATTAGTGGTTTTCTCGGTACTTTGCGTACAATTGCTACCGCTAATGACTAAGAGACGACTTCATAAAATATCGACCTAGAGCCCTTTTTTTCAGGCATAATCGAATAATCAGTGGTTGGTCTATATAGGTACAATAAATTGAATGACATGATTTGCGCACAACAGCTCGAAAATTATCAAACTCAGGGAGTGGTGGTACTGCGCGGGGTATTTAAAGATTGGATAAGTACCTTGAATCGGGGTGCCGATTACAACATAGCCCATCCTAGTTCTCGCGCTATCACCCACCAATCAGCGGATAAGACCGGTCGGTTTTTCGAGGACTTTGGCAATTGGCAACAGATTGAAGAGTACCGCCAATTTGTCGAGCAATCGCCGATGGCCGCTATTGCAGCACAGTTGATGCAATCCAAACGGGTGCAATTTTTTCACGATCACTATTTAGATAAAGCGGCCGTCAGCTCAGTGGCGACCCCCTGGCACCAAGACATGCCCTACTACTTTGTCGAGGGCATGCAAAACATCAGTTTTTGGATACCGCTAGATGCAAGACAAAAACAATTCTCTCTGAAGTGTGTAGCCGGCTCGCACCTCTGGCCTAAATTAATCATGCCGACTAAATGGTCTAACAGCGCTGAGTTTTATGCCGATAGTAGCGAGTTTATGGCCTTGCCCGACATCGATAATGGTGACGATCAAATTCTCAGCTGGGCGGTAGAGCCCGGTGATGTGGTCGCCTTCAACTTTAAGACGGTGCACGGCGCTAACGCCAACAATATCAATAGCGTAAATCGCACTATCTCTTTTAGATTAGTCGGTGATGACGCTCGTTATGTGCAGCGCCCGGGAAAGACTTCGCCAGACTATCCAAACATCAATCAACACAATGGTGAGCACTTAAGAGAAGATTGGTTTCCGTTTATCTACGGCTGAGGGATATAGCATCAAGCTAGCCATGCAAACTCATCATCTGCATAAACAACGTGGTATAATTGCTGGGATTAATAGAACATTTCCCCGAGCTTATACGCTCATAGCGATGTTCTCCAGGAGGTGGGTTATGGTCTGCGTAATTATAGAGCGTCACATTGCCGATGGCTTTGCCAGCTATTATGATAAAATTTCTCAACAGGTTCTCTGCCAGGCGACCACCCAAAGTGGCTTTGTCACAGGGGACGCATTGCACAACAGTTATGATGAAAATCATCGGGTGGTGATTGCTAAATACAACAGTATTCAAGATTGGCAGCGCTGGTTGAGCAGCGACGAACGTAAACAGCTAATGGCGAATCTGCTGCCTATGTTACAAGGCGAAGAAAAAATTACCGTACTTGAGCACTAACGCTGTAAAGCTTAGCCTGCCAAATAAAGCTATCCACTAAGCCTTCAGTCTTCTTGTGCCCGCCTCGACTTTCATCCTTTTTATCATCAACAGCTTATAATTTGTGGATGTTAACCTGAAGCAGTGATTTCACTGCACCCCATAGCACAAACTCTTGATTCTACAGAGGTTAGAAAAATACCCACTGAACCTAAGGGTTTTATGCATGGATGCATTTATTTAGCGAATGCAGGATGTATAAGAGCTTGCAGCTAAACTTTTTCTATTCCACTGTGAAACCAATATCTTACACTCTGCATTCACTTTGATGTCACGGATTCAGCTGTAAGAGTGACAATACCACCCTTGTCACTGCATATTTTGTTCAGAAAAGCACTATTAACTCTCATAATCTGTTGTTTTTATAAGTTTAAAGCACGAAAACCTAGACCTTGTGGGTATTTGTTTTTATGATGAATTAACTCCAGTGCCGGAATTATTTGACGCTTTATAAGGTAGGTTCAGATTAATGATGATTAACAGCATTAGCCGCCAATTTACAATACTGGCGATGCTATCCACCTCGATGGTTTACGCAGAGCCCGTTGAAATAGCCTTATCAGACACACTCGATGGATATTTAGCTAACTATTGCCTCACGATAAACTCTGCCCCTGCCAATCCCCTGCAACTACAGACTTGCGATAGTTATAAGGGTGCGCTGAGCAGAGGACAAACATTTGAAACGACTGAGTTTGATTACAATCTGTTATATGTACCCGCCTTTGATGTCTGTGCTGAAGTAGCACATTTAACGGTGGGGGCTAAGGTCGGGCTCGCAACGTGCAATAGTACCGCTGAACAACAATTTGTCTTTTCTGCCAATGGCACTATATCCCCTACTGTGGAGCCCACACTGTGTTTAACGGCATCATTAACCACCCGTCTAGCTAAAAACAAGGCTAGCAAGGTGCAAATAAAAGGCCTGACACTAGCGCTCTGCAGTGTGGATCTGGCTAGATTTCAACACTGGCGTACTGGCAGTAAGTAAGCTTATTTGCCTGCTAACATTACCTGCTAACATTACCTGCTAACATTGGCATCCGGCCGGCGATTACGGATAGAGTCACTAAGGGCACAATCAATCACTCTCCCACCCTTGAGGACAATATTGTCGTGCCTGTTGCAGTCTGAAATGTCACTTCCATATAGGGACATTGATCGATAGCTAAAGCTTGGACACTGGCTAATTGATCGATACCAATGTCTTTTAACTGCCCTGCCAGCCATTGGTATTGTGGATGATACAAAACGATATTTTTTAACTGACAGCCCAGGTCTGCCATCCCCGATGCAGGGTGCTCCCCGTGCCACTGTAGGATGTAGGGAATAAGTCCAGCGGCTAACAATGATCGGTCAATGGGTAGTGCAAAGTCCCAACTCAGATCACCTCTTGTTACTCGTTCGGCACTAATTTGCTGATAGATGCCCCTTGCTAATGCGCTTTTCAGGTCAGTAGTATTGACCACCCAAGTGAGTAATCTAGGCTGTTTTGCCAGTTGCTGTTGAAGTAGTGGTTCATCGAGAGAGAACCACCTAGGCTGAGTTATTTTTAAAGCGGGTTGCTGGTACGATGCTGGATTAATCGCCACTATTTCGAAAAATAGCGTCTCCGATAATTGCATCAGTGCATTGTGGGTACCCATCTTTGGATGAACACCGCCAAAGGGCACTGTAACGCCAAATTTATCTTTTATGTACTCAATTCCCTGCTCTAGAGTATTGGCACCTATCACAATATGATCAATCTTAATGTTCATTGCATACCCTCTAATTAAAGCTTAAGGAAACCACTAAGCCTAGATGCGCCAGTTAGCCTTTAAATATCGGCGGCAAAATAGCTGTATATTTCTGCCGCGGTCATTTCTTTGCTGTGATTCGAGAAACAATAATAATCGGGGCGCTTATCTGTAAAATATTGCATATCCATGACTAAATCTTTCATATCAGCGAAGATGCCCACTGGCATATTATAGTGCTGAGTTTTATTTAAGCGGTAGTATAAATGGGTGCCACATCTTGAGCAAAATGCCCGACTTGCCCAAGTCGATGAAGCATATTCGGTAATATTGTCTGCACCTTCAAAGTTAACTTCTGCTCCGCATTGTACCGCGAAAAATGGCCCACCACCCCAAAGTCTACAAGCATCACAGTGGCACACGCTAAACTTAGGGTTGATGTTGTGCGCCGTTATTTTCACACTGCCGCATAAACATTTAGCCTGCTGAGTATTCGATTTCGTCATGTTTTATATCCCGTATTAGATTTCGCTAGAGCAGTTATACCCGCTTGAACTTTCAATAATAGCGCTAAGCTACTGTCAAATGCTGTCAGTTGCTTGCTTTTTATTGCCAGTACCCTTCACCAGGAGGTTCAGAGGCTGCCAACAAGCCAAAGCAGAGCTGAGCGCGAAGAGCCATTCGACCTCGCTGTTAGCGGTTTATTCAGACCATCGACCAGTCTATCACTGGGCATAAGCCTGAAATATAATAGATCCGATTAATCCCTACTCACCTTTATAACGCAAATTCCTAAAAAACAAACAAAATAATGGACTTAATATTTTATTCCCTTAATATCTAGCCAAGTAATAAATCAATTAGATTGGGTTATTCAATGGAACATAACATGAACTTTCGATCCAAACAGTTTTTAGAAGCACATATTGCATCGATTTTAGAATTTTACACCGACAAAATAGTTGATAGCAATGGTGGCTACCACCAAAATTACCTAGATGACGGCACTCTCTTTGACACCGATAAAAAACAGTTAGTCAGCAGCTGTCGCATGATCTTTAACTACGTCAAAGCAGAGTCATTGTTTGGAGCGGCACCCCACAAAAACATTTGGCAGCAAGGTTTAGCGTACCTGCGTAACGTGCACTGGCAAAATGAACGCCAAGGTTACAGTTGGACACTGGATAAAACCGGGGTTACCGATGAGACCAACCAATGTTATGGCTTGGCCTTTGTATTGTTGGCATTTTCTACTGCGTTAAAAGGCGGCGACGAAAGTGCCCGGGCCGATGTTTATCACAGCTATGAGTTGCTGGAAAAACATTTTTGGTTGGCCGATGTTGGCTTGTATGCAGATGAAATATCCGGTGACTGGCAGACGATGTCTGATTACCGCGGGCAAAATTCCAATATGCATGTCTGTGAGGCCATGTTATTAGCTTTTGAGGCCACTCAAGATACGCTCTTTTTAGACCGTGCTTATCTATTAGCCAAAAAAATTGCCGTTGAGCAAGCCGCTAAAACCGATGGTCTTATCTGGGAGCACTTCAAGCCTGATCTCAGCATCGATTGGCACTACAACAAGCATGATCCAAAAAACTTGTACCGCCCTTGGGGATACCAAACCGGTCACCAAACCGAGTGGACTAAATTATTGCTGATGTTGCATAAACATCGCCCTGAAGCTTGGATATTAACGCGCGCCAAAGAGCTGTTTGATCGCGCCGTCAGCACTGCTTGGGATGAGACCCATGGCGGTCTATTTTACGGTTATGACACCCAGGGCAAAATCTGCGATGACGACAAATACTTCTGGGTGCAAGCCGAGAGTTTTGCCGCCGCGGCACTTTTGGCACACGCCACAGGTGAGGAGCAATACTGGCAGTGGTACGACAAAATATGGGCGTACAGTTGGCAGCACTTTATCGACCACCAGCACGGCGCGTGGTATCGAATATTGAATGCTGATAACAGCCATCAGAGTGAGATTAAAAGTGCCGCCGGAGCAAAATGTGATTACCACACCATCGGCGCCTGCACTATCGTGCTAGAAACTGTGTTTAATTAGCCGCTATCAGCCAATGTGATTGTGTGGGGGGGGAACTAATACCTCCCTCTGTTCTGCCCACAATTTCATAGGCTCAATAAAAACATCCGCAATAAATGCCCAGCAGTCCCTTTAATCTGGGTTCGCGGGCAATAACGGTCTTTTATAATCAACCCCTATAAATTTCAAACAGCATATTGCCCGATAATATTATCCAGCTCCGCTGCCATCGTCTCCAGCTTTTTACTCGAAGATGAAATTTCTTGTGCGCCATCAGCGGTCTGTACCGACAGTGAATTTATTTGCACAATTTTGTCATTAATCTGCGCGCTCACTATGCTCTGCTCTTCTGCCGCTGCTGCAAGCTGATCGCACATGGCACTTATTTGATCGACGTCACCGGAAATAGTACTAAATGCTAGCCCTGATTCTAAGGTGGTGTTTACACTGACTTTTGCCTGAGCACTGCTCTGCTCCATCATTGAGACCGCCGAGACTGTACCCTTATGCAGTTGCAATATAATGCTATTAATTTCTTTGGTAGACACTTTTGTGCGTACTGCAAGCGTTCGAACTTCGTCGGCCACTACTGCAAACCCACGGCCTTTTTCCCCCGCTCTAGCAGCTTCAATGGCCGCATTTAGCGCCAGCAAATTAGTTTGCTCGGCCACTCCCTCAATGACGTCCATCACCGTATTAATTTCTTTCCCCTGAGCTTGTAAGCTTTGTATACTCAATGCTGCATTATCGATTAACCGGGCAAGCTGCTCAATTTCAGACTCTGCCGTGGCGACCACTAGACTCCCTTGAGTCGTCTGTTCGGTCGCTCGCAGCGCATAATTTGCAGTGCCACTAATGTTCTTCGACACTTCTTGTACAGTGCGGGTCATATCAGTCATCGCCATTGCTACAAATTTTGTTTCTTCCAGTTGCTGGGTGACAATATTATTGGTCTGTTCAGTCACCACCGACATTGCCTGAGCGGATAAAGATAACTCGGCACTGATCCCCGATATTTGCTTAATCATACCAATCAATTTACCTTTCATCTGGTTCATGGCCCGTAACAAGTCGCCAATTTCATCCCTGCTCTGTACTTCAACTTCCTGAGTTAAATCTCCAGAGGCGGTAACAATGGCTGACCGAATACCACAAATAATGTAATTACTTATAGCGAAACTAATCACTACACCCAATAAAATACTGACTGCCACGATCACTGATAAAGTGATGATGGCGTCCTTTTCATGTTGATGGGCTGCATTGGCACTATGTTCAGTGTAAAACTGTAGATCAAAGAGTAACGCCTCTAACTCTTTGTCTAGCGCCTCTTCTTCATAACCTACTTGCTCTGCCTGTATTTCAGCCTGACGCATCTCTCCTTTGTCATACAGAAGAAATACTTGCTCAGCGTGTTCAACATACTGTTGGTGGGCAGATAATATATGGCGCAGTGATTTTTTGACCTTCGCCATTTTTGCCAATTGCTCAATATCCTTATCATCTACAGCGTGCTCGGTGAGTGCTATCGCCTTGGCGATAGTATCATCTATAATTTCGGTGCCCTGCTCAAACATCTTTATAGATGCTTGAAATTTCTCGAAGGCACTAGGCTCAATATCTAGCGTAGCTCCATAGTGTAAAGCTCTCTCAAAAGAAATTACTTGCTCCAGCTGCTGGATGGTTATCACGGTTAATTTATGGGTGAGCGGCATGTTCTCTGTTACGATAGTGGTTAATTCGTTGCCTATTTTATTCAAGCTATAAATGGCGTACAAAAAACTACTGAGTAAAAACAACAGCAACACACTGGTATTCAATAACAGTTTATTACGTAAACTGATATCCCTAAAGAAATTGATCATCACTCACTCTCCTCTGCTTTGAATAAACCAGAATGTCTAAAACTGTCGATCACGGGATCACCAGAAAACTGCAAATCATCATGGTCATTACGCTGCTCTTTAATCATGCAGCAGCATCCACTAGCTTATAATATAGTTCAAAAAACCGACAAACCAAGTTAATTGATTAACCTTCAAAGCAGACATTAAAATTATTTAGCGAAGAGGTTTTCCAAGAAAACAGGTGGGATTTAAGCAATACTCATATCGATTTTTTCTAAGCAGCATTCAAAGTGAGACTTTTTAATGCCCAGATAATTACCCGTTAATGGTTAAGTAGATGATCGCTAAGGCAGACAGACAATATTTGTCCTCTTCGACATTAAGCCATTATAGGCGTACGACACTGTAGATAAACATCCAGGTACCCGCCCACAAAAGCGTAATGATAGGCGACAATTAGCTCCCCAGACTCAGTATAGATCACTAAGCATGCCTCATTTCTGCTCGGTGATGGGTGATAGGTGATAAATTGACTTTTACCCAGAGGTAAAGGAGCAACTACGCTGGAGGTGGGAGTTAGAATGGAAATTAAGAGCCACAGACCAGAGTTTGGTCAATAGCTGCAGGGGGCTGCCTGAATCAACCGTTGCTGATACCAGCGACTCGGCTGGTAGCCGTAGCTTTCTAGGTCACTAAGCAAAAGACCTTAGGCTGACGCTAGCAGGCAGCAGCACCACTGAGGTCACTGCTGGTGCCAGTATTGAAGCCTAGCTAACAGCTGGGTGATGATGGCCTTTGAGAGATAAACTGCCCAGAAACCTGGCGCCTAATTGTTAGTTAAGCATCGAGCTGTCCGGTGGCCACTAGCACTAAGAGGAAAGCACAGACACTGCTCAAGGCCACCATGCGCACCAACCTGGTACTGTTATTACGCGCGATGTAATACAAATAACCAGGTGTTGTCACTAGGTAAAAATTCATCTTAACGCCCTGCTTAGATAATTCTTTATAAGTGTAAAAACACGCCGCTAAATAATAGCTGACACTGAGCACTAACATGACGCTGTAATATAAAGTCATAATTTATTATCCTCGAAAGGCATAATCGGTATACCTAAATAGCAAATCGGCGAAATATAACACTTCCAGAGACAAAACCAAGCATTTTTATAAATTCGCTGCCCTTAACGGCCCATTAACTCATCTCAAGCTACCCTGAGGTGATCACTCCACGATCTACCTCAACAACTTATCAGCTCTGGTTAATCCCATTGTCAGCGAGTCTAAAAACGGTCTGCTTTAAAGGGGCTCACATCAATTGCCGTTGGTCTTTTTGCCACTAAATCGGCAATAAGCTCACCCGTTAAGGGGCCCAATGTCATGCCTAAATGCTGATGACCAAAAGCGTAAAAAATATCCGGATGACTCGATTGACTGATAATCGGTAGTGAATCTGGCAGCGAGGGTCTCGCCCCCATCCACACGGATTGCTCTTCTAACACAGCATCGGGCAGCATGCGCTTAACCTGCGGTAACAAGGCGCGAATTTTGCCATAATCGGGGGCATCATCGACATGCGCCAGCTCTACCTGACTGGTTAAACGCAATCCTGTTTGCATCGGGCTGAGCACAATGGACTGATTGGCATTAACAATCGGCCGTGAAATACTGGTGGTGGGCGGCAGCATTAAATGGTAGCCGCGCTCGGCCATTAATGGCACTTTATAGTTTAGGCCCCTGGCGATTTTAGCCGACCAAGCACCGGCACAAAGCACTATTTTAGCAGGGTAAATATCCAGTGGTGGTTCTAATGACTGGGCAATTATTGTTATCAACGCTTTGA
>JABSRA010000033.1 GCA_013215445.1 Oceanospirillaceae bacterium | reverse complement strand
TTTTTTCAAAATCCGGTGGGTCAAATGGCATAGGCTTTGCTATCCCCTCCTCGCTGGCACTAAAAGTAATGCGCAATTTAATTGAAGACGGCCGAGTGATACGCGGCTGGCTAGGTGTTGAAACCCAAGAGTTAACCCCACAATTAGCCGAATCTTTCGGTTTGAATAATGTTAAGGGGCTAATACTCGCAGGGGTCATAACCAATGGGCCTGCCTATAATGCAGGCTTGCGAGTCGGAGACTTAATCTTAGCCTTTAACGATATATCCATCATCAGTGGCTTGGACTCTATGCGCAGTATCGCCGAAGAAAAACCCGGCAGCATCATTAAAGTGAATTTCCTCAGAAACGGCAAGTCATTAACCACTAATATACTGGTGGCTGAGCGCCCATCTTCTTAATCATGTTGGCTATTTTTCACCTAAATGACGCAGTCTCTTGTACAAAGTATTGCGACTGATACCGAGAATCTTGGCCGTTTTTGATAAATTGCCCTGACAGCGTTGATAGCAGTCCAAGGTAACACTGCTATCATCCTCTTCAACTAACTTAGGGCCTTGATAACCCTCCTTTTGTGGACCCTCACGACTCTCAACTCCACTCTCAATACCAGTCTGCGGCTCTCTCATTGCGGTGTGGGTTTCGTACCCCAGAGGAGCATCCGCACTGCCCTGCCATGTATCTTGCTCTTCTGCACATTCAGCCAAGTTATTCGTTTGATTTACGTCGGTTTCCACCGCCGCTAAGTCTTCAAAAAAATCATCCGACAAGTGCCAAGGCTCTATAGGATCATCATCAGCCATCGCCAAGCCCACTTCTAACACACTGACAAATTGGCGGATATTACCCGGCCAAGGATGGGCTAAAAACAATTTCATAATTTCATCAGGGATTGCCCGCTGTCGGGGGTTGTCGGCTTTAGCCTGAAAGATACTCTCAAACAACTGCCTTTTATCGGTGCGCATCTGCAGCGCGGGTAGCTCGATTTTAAGCCCGTTTAATCGGTAAAATAAATCTTTTCTAAACAATCCTTTAGCGACCAGTTCTTTTAAATTGCAATTAGTTGCCGAGATTACTTTTATGTCTACTGGGTAAGATTTAGTGGAGCCCAAAGGGGTGACTTTGCGCTCTTGCAGTACTCTTAATAATCTAGCTTGCACTTTAAGTGGCATATCAGCTATTTCATCTAAGAATAATATCCCGTTGTTCGCCTGTCGAACCAGCCCAATAGACCCTTTTACGTCGGCACCGGTAAAGGCGCCTTTAACATAGCCAAATAATTCTGACTCGACTAAATCAGCGGGAATTGCCGCACAATTGAGCGCCACTAACGGACTGCTAGCCCTGCTACTGAACTGATGAAGCGCGCTGACAAACACTTCTTTACCCGCGCCGGTCTCACCAAAAACAATAATGGGAATGTCTTTTTCGATGACTTTTTTACCCTGCAAGATCGCCCGCTGCATTTTACTATCGCCAAACTCGATACTCTCAATATGCAGCGATTGACTGCCCTGACTAACGTCAATTTTAATGGTCTTTGGCACTAGCGGTACCGGGGTAATTATCCCCCTGCTGACAGGCATACTCAATTGAGCAAACATTTTATATTTATCGAAGACTTTCACCTTAAACGGGACATTTCTAGTGTTGACTTGTAAATCGCTCAACTTCAGATTCAGTACTTCTTCAATATTGGCACCGGTTAAATGAAAATCGAGTAATTGCTCTGCGCGTCTATTCGTCGCGATGATCTGCCCCTGTTCATCAAATACCATCAGCCCAGACCACTGACTGTCTAAATTATCAACATGGGTATTAATGGTGACGATGGCACTACTACAATGGTACTGATCGATAATTAATTTATTCTCTATCGATTGCGACATCAACCGCACCATACCTAAGGTATGTGCCTGAGGCATGTAAGTGTCACTGGATATATCCAGTACTGCCAGCAGTTTGTTATTGGCATCATAGATAGGCGCCGCCGAGCCGATCATATAGCGATGGCGCTTCAAAAAATGTTCATCGCGCTCAATTTGTACCGCTTTGCCAATAGTCAATGCGGTACCGATGGCGTTCGTTCCGGTACTCACTTCTCGCCATGAGGCACCCGCGCTAAACCAGGCATTTTGTTGCACCGATAAAAAACGCCGTTCACCCCAGCTATTTAGCACTTGCCCCTGGCAATCTGCCAGCAGAATTAAGCAGGGACTGTTATTCAGGATATTATCGTAATAGGGCAATACTGCGTGGTCCGTGGTATTGATTAAATTTCGATAAGTATCCTGCAATACATCAGTATCGGCTTTCGCCAGTAATTGCCGCTCTGGCTCAGTATCGTGTTGTAAGCCAAATTCACGACAACGCTGCCATGAGTCAGAAATTAGTTGAGCGTGTTTCTCTGCTTCTTTTTGCATATGGATATTTCTTCTTTATTATTTTTATCACGTTGTTATCTGTTCAAGCATTGGCATTAAGACTGTTCAACCCTGTTCACTTTTATGTTCATAAATGTTCATTGTCAATCTTTTTAGTGATTTTTATAAAAAATAAATACTTTACCGAAAACACTAATTGAATTTTAAATTTTATAAATCAATAGCTTATATCAATTTTTGATTATTGATAAATACTTGGCATACAAATCGCTTATACAAAAGACTGCAGAATAAACGAACACTAATAAAAAGGAGCAGGAATCAATATGTCTCTGGTTTTAGAAAAGGTCAACAGATCCGTCGACAACACAGCTTACCTTAAAGATATTAACCTCTCGTTTGAGCCCGGATCTTTTAACGTGCTACTCGGAAGAACACTCGCCGGTAAAACCTCATTAATGCGAGTGATCGCGGGCCTGGATAAAGTAAATTCAGGCAGAGTGCTTGTCGATGGGGTGGATGTCACTAAACAAAGCGTGCAAAAACGTAATATATCCATGGTCTATCAGCAATTCATTAATTACCCCAATATGACGGTGTATGACAATATTGCCTCTCCTCTTTTATTGGCAGGCACCAAGCCTGCTGAAATTAAAAAGCGGGTGCAAGAGACAGCGGAGATGTTGCGGATCGAGTCCTTTTTAACTCGTTATCCACTCGAATTATCCGGCGGCCAACAGCAGCGTACTGCGATGGCGCGTGCGCTGGTTAAAGATGCCACTATTTTACTCTTTGATGAACCACTGGTTAATTTGGATTACAAACTTCGTGAGGAGCTGCGCCAAGAGCTCAGAGAGCTGTTTAAACTGCGTAACAGTATCGCCATCTATGCCACCACTGAGCCTAATGAAGCGCTGGCTCTGGGAGGCACAACCACTCTCTTACATCAGGGGCGAGTTCTGCAAACAGGCCCGGCCATTGAGCAGTACCGACACCCGATCAACTTAGATGCAGCAGATTTATACAGCGAGCCGCCGATTAATATCTTGCCCGGCACCATTAGCGAGCAGGAAGTTACTTTCGATGAATACGCTAGCTTCCCAGTGGCCGGTCACTTTAAAGATATTCCAGTGGGCGCATACCGCTTCGGCATTCGCCCCTCGCACATGAGTTTAGTGCCAAAAAACGATGATGATATTGAGTTGGCAGTACAGGTAGAAGTCGCTGAAATTAGCGC
Source organism: Oceanospirillaceae bacterium (assembly GCA_013215445.1). Taxonomy (GTDB): domain Bacteria; phylum Pseudomonadota; class Gammaproteobacteria; order Pseudomonadales; family Balneatricaceae; genus Rs1. The sequence continues at coordinate 44,637 of JABSRA010000033.1, read as the reverse complement.
CTCTGAAACCTTCTTGCATGTGGCCAATCAACACTTTCAGCTGGTATTACAGTTATCGGGGGTACACGACTATCGCACCAATACCCCGGTTAAAATATACCTGCCACCACAAAAACTATTTTTGTTCGACGCCGATGGGACTGTGATCAAAGCTCCCTACCCCGTCAGAGCTAAAGGAGCCAAGTAACATGGCTGAAATTCAATTAAAAGACTTAGCGCATAGTTATGCAGCTGATCCTGAACACACCACAGATTATGCGATTCACCAGATGAATCACGTCTGGGAGCAGGGTGGAGCCTACGCCTTGCTCGGCCCCTCCGGCTGTGGCAAGAGTACTTTGCTAAACATTATTTCAGGCCTGGTCAAACCCTCTCACGGCAGTGTGCTGTTTGACGGTGTGGTGATGAATGATATATCGCCTCAAGATCGCAACATCGCCCAGGTCTTCCAGTTCCCGGTGATCTACGATTCGATGACGGTCTACGACAACTTGGCCTTCCCGTTGCGCAACATGAAAGTAATCGAGTCTGAGGTTGACGAAAAAGTACGTGCCGTTGCAGATATTTTAGAGCTCAACAGCATCCTCCAGCAAAAAGCCAATAACTTGAGTGCCGATCAAAAACAGAAAATATCCATGGGCCGCGGACTAGTGCGCGACGACGTCTCTGCGATATTATTTGATGAACCACTGACAGTTATTGACCCTAATTTAAAGTGGAAATTGCGCCGTAAACTCAAGCAAATTCACGAGCGCTACAACCTCACCATGGTGTATGTCACCCACGACCAATTGGAGGCATCCACCTTCGCCGATAAGATCGCACTGATGTACGAGGGAAAAATTGTGCAATTTGGCACCCCTCGAGAGCTGTTCGAAAACCCCAATCATACTTTTGTCGGTTATTTTATTGGCAGCCCAGGCATGAACCTCCTCGAGATTGAAGTCACCGCAGAGGGTGCGAAAATGGGCGAGATCACTGTATGCCTCAATGACCAGCAACGACGCTTGCTCAAGAGTGCCGGTAACGCATCGCTAAAATTGGGTATCCGCCCTGAATTTGTCCAGTTATCCAGCCAGAGCAATGATGAATCCATGCCCTGTACCTTAGTCCACACGGAAGATTTAGGCACTTACAAAATAGTGACTGTAATGCTGGGTGAACACAGTATCAAGGTGCGCCTCGATGAAGAACAACAAGTCCCCGAGCAAAACGCCTATCTCAATTTCCCCAGTCAATGGCTAAAATTTTATGCGGATGACTACTTAATCGTCACCGACGAGACAGGAGACAAGTCGTGAATAAAATTCAAAACAACCGTGCTTGGTTTTTAGTACTCCCAGTTTTTATCTTGGTGGCTTTCTCGGCGATCATTCCTTTAATGACGGTCGTCAACTACTCAGTGCAAGACATATTCGATCAAAACAACGCCTATTTTGTCGGTGTGGAATGGTATCGTGATGTATTACAAGATCCGCGTTTGCAAGATTCACTGCTGCGCCAATTTATGTATTCAGGATCGGTACTGGCGATTGAAATCCCACTGGGAATTGCGGTGGCATTGATGATGCCCACCCGCGGTGCCATGGCCTCACTGAGTCTGATTTTACTGGCTATTCCACTGTTAATTCCCTGGAATGTGGTGGGCACTATCTGGCAGATATTTGCCCGCGCAGACATTGGCTTACTCGGCTATGCAATCAATGGCATGGGCATAGAATACAACTACGCCACCAATGCGACCGATGCTTGGTTGACCGTAGTGCTGATGGATGTTTGGCACTGGACCTCGCTGATTGCACTGCTTTGTTACTCGGGACTGCGCGCCATTCCAGATGCATACTATCAGGCGGCGAAGATAGATCGCGCCTCTGACTGGGCTATCTTCAAATATATTCAACTGCCCAAACTCAAAGGGGTATTGATTATCGGGGTGCTGCTCAGATTTATGGATAGTTTCATGATCTACACCGAGCCCTTTGTGCTCACCGGTGGCGGCCCTGGAAACTCCACCACTTTTCTCAGCCAAACCTTGACCAAAATGGCCATCGGACAGTTTGATATCGGCCCCGCCGCCGCCTTTTCGATGATCTACTTCCTGATCGTATTACTGGTTTCCTGGTTGTTTTTCACCACTATCTCTCAATTAGATAAAAATAAGACTTAGGGGGTCTGATCATGAGTCGTAAAAAAAATATCGGTATCACGGCCTACAGCATTTTTGTACTACTGCCGGTTTACTGGCTAATTAATATGTCCTTTAAAAGTAATGAGGAAATTCTCGGCACTTTTAGCTTGTGGCCACAGCAGTTCACCTTTGCCAACTACCAGGTCATTTTTACCGACCCCAGTTGGTACAATGGCTACTTCAACTCCATTACTTACGTGGTGTTAAATTCAATCATCACCCTGTTGGTAGCGCTACCCGCCGCCTACGCATTTAGTCGCTATAAATTCATCGGTGACAAACATTTGTTTTTCTGGTTATTGACCAATCGGATGGCACCACCAGCGGTATTTCTACTGCCGTTTTTTCAGCTTTACTCATCGATAGGCCTGTTCGATACGCATATCGCGGTAGCACTTGCCCACTGTTTGTTTAGCGTACCTTTAGCCGTGTGGATTCTCGAGGGGTTTATGTCTTCAGTCCCCAGAGAGATTGATGAAACAGCCTATATTGACGGCTACAGTTTTCCCCGGTTCTTTATCCGCATATTCCTGCCGCTGATTAGCTCCGGCATCGGCGTAACAGTGTTTTTTAGCTTCATGTTCTCCTGGGTCGAGTTATTGCTAGCCCGTACTTTGACCTCGGTCAACGCCAAACCGATCGCCGCGATAATGACCCGTACCATTGGCGCCGATGGCATAGATTGGGGCGTGCTCTCCGCCGCCGGGGTACTGACTATTATCCCGGGCATACTGGTCATCTATTTTGTCCGCAACCATGTCGCTAAAGGCTTTGCCCTAGGCCGAGTATAAAATAAGGAAAATATTATGAGTTGGATGGCTTGGACACTACCTACCGCCGTTTTTTTCATCGTCATTGCCTCTATCTTGGTAGGCATGACCGTTTGGGAGATTAGATCTCCCTGCATTGACCGCAAAGGGTTTTTACCTATTTCCACCACCCGTGGAGACCGGTTATTTATTGGTTTACTCAGTAGTGCTTTCTTCCATTTGTATATAGTGGGATTTACCACCATAAGCATTTGGCTGGCACTGCTGTTGTCAATAGCTTGGTTAATTTCAGTGATGCGCTGGGGTTAATTAACACCCGGTTTTTAGTGTTGCTCTTAAAAGGCCAGCATTAAAAATCGGACCGAGGAATTGATTGGTCAAGGCCAATTGATAGAAATCGCGGCTAATTTATTAGTCGCTGGGACTGGCGCTCCAACAGTATTAAAACTGTTGGTCGCTTTAACAATATGTGATTGAGGTTAAAAATGATAATTAACAAATCTCCACGCTTATTAACACTCGCAGCCGTCATTGCACTGACAACCGTTGGTATGCAAGTACAAGCTGATATGGCAGCGGCAAAAAGGTGGGTATCCACTGAATTTACCGCTTCCACGTTGAACGAAAGTGAGCAGCTCAAAGAAATGCAGTGGTTCATCAATGCCGCCAAGGATTTCGAGGGCATGGAAATTACCGTAGCATCTGAGACGATAGCTACCCACGAGTATGAGTCAAAGGTACTAGCCAAAGCTTTCACTGAAATCACTGGCATCAAGGTCAATCACGACTTGATTCAAGAGGGTGATGTGATTGAAAAACTGCAGACACAAATGCAGTCGGGTAAAAACATCTACGATGCTTATGTCAATGACTCGGACTTGATCGGTACACACTTTCGCTACGGAAAAGTTGTGGCAATCTCGGACATGATGGCTGGCGACGGTAAAGAATATACTTTACCGACCTTAGACCTCAATGACTTTATCGGTTTAGAATTCACCACGGGGCCCGATGGAAAACTCTATCAACTGCCCGACCAACAGTTCGCCAACCTCTATTGGTTCCGTGCTGACTGGTTTGCCCGTGCAGATCTAAAGGCTAAATTCAAAGACATTTACGGCTATGAACTAGGCGTACCGGTCAACTGGTCGGCTTATGAAGACATCGCCAAGTTCTTCTCTGAAGATGTGAAAAACATCGACGGAACGCGTGTTTACGGACACATGGACTACGGTAAAAAAGATCCTTCTCTAGGATGGCGCTTCACCGATGCTTGGTTCTCTATGGCCGGTGCTGGCGATAAGGGCCTGCCAAACGGTCTACCGGTTGACGAATGGGGAATCCGCGTCAATGGTTGTAGCCCGGTCGGCTCTAGCGTATCGCGTGGCGGAGCCACCAACGGCCCAGCTGCCGTTTTTGCCACCACCAAGTATGTCGATTGGATGCGTCAATATGCTCCACCAGAAGCGCAGGGCATGACCTTTGGTGAATCTGGACCGGTCCCTGCTCAAGGGCATATTGCCCAGCAAATTTTCTGGTACACCGCTTTTACCGCCAGCATGAACAAGCCGGGATTAGCCGTAGTCAACGAAGATGGCACACCTAAATGGCGCATGGCACCTAGCCCTAAAGGCCCATACTGGGAAGAGGGTATGAAACTAGGTTATCAAGACGTAGGCTCTTGGACTTTCCTTAAATCTACGCCACAAAAGCAGCGTCTTGCCGCTTGGTTATACGCGCAGTTTACCGTGTCTAAAACAGTCTCTCTAAAGAAAACCTTAGTGGGCTTAACACCAATACGTAACTCTGATATTAACTCACCAGAAATGACTGAAGCGGCACCAATGCTCGGTGGTTTGGTAGAATTTTATCGCAGTCCCGCGCGTGTCCAGTGGACTCCTACCGGCACCAATGTCCCAGATTATCCAAAACTGGCACAACTTTGGTGGCAGTATGTTGCAGAGGCTTCCAGTGGCGAGAAAACACCACAAGAAGCACTCGACGGACTGGCTAAGGCGCAAGACAAAGTCATGGCGCGTATCGAGCGTGCTAATGTACAGGGCGAATGTGGACCTAAACTCAATCCAGAAAAAGATCCAGAGTACTGGTTGAGCCAACCTGGCTCTCCTAAGCCTAAGTTAGCTAATGAGAAGCCTCAGGGCGTGACCATTAATTACGACGAGCTACTAAAAAGCTGGGAGCAAGCAGCTAAATAACTAATAGCTAAACCACAAGCCCCTATTGCACAGCAATAGGGGCTTTTTTTACGTCCTTTCGGCCGACAGCTGCTGTCACTGCTTAAAGCCCACCTCTTAGATTGTCGCCCTCCTACTGCACTACTTCAATTTAACCAAGTAACTGCCAAACAAAAAGATAATAAGAATAGTTATTATTTGCAAACGCATCTTCATTACTATAGATTTAGGCAGATTATTTAACGGGCAATCAAAAAACTATTAGCTATAGGCTGTCTTCAAACGACATGGAGTGAGAATAAGCTAATTCGACTGTCTACCAAGCACTCAACTAAAAGGATTAATTACTGTGAAACTTACTAGGTTATTTTCTGCGATAGCAATTGCCACCTTATCGACAGCGGCACTGACGGCAACTGCCGCGACAAATTATGCAGACTTCCCGGTAACCGTTAAAGATTACCAGGGTGACAAAACCAGCTCTATCTCCTATGGCGGACAAATTGCACGTCAGGTACTACATACTTCTTTAATGAAACTGTCAAAAACCGGTAACGGAGCCGCCAACCCAGAACTGCTGGCTCAAATGCAAGCGTACTTCTCAGGTAAAGATGAAGGTCGCGCCATTCTCGCCCCAGTTAGCCAGGAAGGTTTTGTGCTTGCTCAAAGCAAAGTTGATGAGCTTTCAAAGGGTAAAAACCTTGCAGGCAAAACATACAAAGGCGTTATTGCCGGCTGGCCTGGAAAGAAAACTGGTGTTGAAGTACTTGAATTCCTAATAGAAAAAGCCGCTAGCGCTGATGCAGGTTTTGATTATAGCAACGGTATGGATTACCCACAGCTTATTTCTAAGTTTGCCATGGGTGCGATTTTCTACAATCAGGCTGTCGATAACTACTTAGATGAAAAACTCGCCGCTGATGTTAAACCAAATGATAAGCCGTACAAAGATGGCGCGGCTTACACCGGTAAAGAGCACGTTTGGGATGAAGCTTTTGGTTACTTCGGTGCGCCAATTAACGCAGCAGGTCTTGATGCGAAGGAAGCTTACGCGATTGCCAAAGGCAAAAAAGAGATCTTTGCAACAGCGGATTTAAACGGCAACGGTAAAATTGATCTCGATACTGAGATGCTTTACGCGCACGCATACTATGCAGCAGGCGCTGATAAAGCCGGCAAGTCAAACTACCTGAATGTAATCACTAAGGCATTCATCGATGGACGCCAATTGATCACCGATGCTAAAGGTGAAAAATTATCGGCTGCACAGCGCAGTGATTTGAGCGCTTTCGCCGATGTCATCAAGACCAACTGGGAATTAGTCATCGCCGAGGCTGCATTCAAATATGCAGGTAGCGTATACGGTGATGCCCTAAAGCTACAGGCTGGTGTGGAGAAGAACGAAGACGTGAAAGCGGCGTTCAAGAAATACATCCATCACTGGGGCGAGCTTAAAGGTTTCTCTATGGCGCTACAGACCGGTGGCAAAGACCTCGGTGGTTTCGCTGTTTCTCTCAACCGTCTAATCGGCTACAGCCCAGTGCTACTCGGCAATACGCAAGTGACTGGTATTGACGCGAAGGGCAACTATCAGCAGGAGAGTTCTATTTCTCTGAATGAATTTGCGCTGCACATGCTTAAAGTTCAAAAATTGTTATCCGATAAGTATCCCCTTAAAGCGCGCTTGAATGACAAGCTAGAAAACCTCTCTGCACTCGCGGCAAAGTTGGGAACGGGTAAAAGTACTGAAAACGATTAATAGATAAATAATACTATCTATCATCAATAAAATTAGGCGGCATGCGCCGTCTAATTTTTTAACCTGACATTTATCACCTTATGGAACAATTTTTAACCCAGTACTGGAATGATATCAGCGCTCTGTTCAGCAACTCTCAGCAGCGACTTTTTTGGGGCTATCTACTGTCCGCCAGCTTTATTGCGGCTCTATTCTCACTAAAGACTCGCACCGGCACCTTAAAAACCACCGTTAAAACTGCACTTGGCCTACCGCATTGGCTATCTAAATCCGCTCGCGCCGACTACCAACTTATTCTGATCAACAAAGCCATTTATCTGCTTTTCAATCCCTTTTTACTGGGAAAGCTGACAGTAGCGACACTCATTTTCGAAACCATGCACTTGAGTTTAGGCCATCGAAATATTGAGACTGAGCTGCCTGAATGGTTGATCGTGATGGGGTTTACGTTATTTATTTTTATTTTCGATGATTTTGCCCGCTTCTATACCCATAAGATAATGCATGAAATCCCCTGGCTGTGGGAATTCCATAAAACCCATCACAGCGCTACTAGTCTAACGCCGCTCACTGTACTGCGTACTCATCCGGTTGAGGGCATGCTCTTTGCTATTCGCAGTGCATTAGTGCAGGGAATTAGTATCGGTATCTTTGTTTTTTGCTTCGACGATAAAGTCGATTTATTTACCGTGCTCAATGTCAATATAATACTATTTATGTTTAATCTAGCGGGTGCCAACTTACGTCATAGTCATATTTCGATTCACTACTATCCATGGCTAGAGAAAATACTCATCTCCCCCGCCCAACATCATATTCACCACTCGACGGCGCCGAGGCACTTCGATAAAAATTACGGTGCTATCTTGGCAGTTTGGGATCGATTATTTAATACTTTGCACTTGAGTGAAGCGGGAACAACGATTCAATACGGCATTGCGCGCGATCAAAAAGAGGGCGAACAGAGCTTGCGCGCACTCTACTTAAGCGCATTCGCCAATAGTTTTAAGATCCTTAAATCGCGGCTGTATAAATACCGCTTATTCGCCAGAAAGATTAAAATCAAAGATGTAAATAAAAACACTAATCATTTATAATACAGCAACTTCTGTTGTTATCACTTATGAGAGTTCATTCATTATGCCACTATTTAGCAAGACAACCCTCAGCTTAGCCACCCTCGCTTTACTAACCTCTATGACGGTGCAAGCTGCTACTGAAGTCAATGTATATTCAGCCAGAAAAGCAGCACTGATCAAGCCGCTACTGGATAAATTTGAACAGAGCACGGGCATTACCGTTAATTTAATCACCGGCAAAGCCGATGCTTTATTACAGCGCATTAAGATTGAAGGCAAGGCTAGCCCCGCTGATATTTTTATCACTGTCGATGCCGGGCGCTTGCAGCGCGCTAAAGAGGCGGGCATTCTACAGCCAATCAACAGCAGTATTTTAAAGCAAAACATCCCCGCTCATTTGCGCGATGCTGACAATCTCTGGTTTGGTCTGTCACAGCGGGCCCGCACCATTTTCTATGCGAAGGCGAAAGTAAAACCCGCCCAATTAAGCAGCTATGAAGATTTGGCAAACAACCAATGGCGCGGGAAAATCTGTCTCAGAAGCTCGAACAATATTTACAATCAATCACTGGTTGCCTCAATGATAGAAAACATTGGTGCCGAACAAACCCTAATCTGGGCTAAGGGCCTAATCACCAATCTTGCCAAGCCTCCTGCCGGTGGTGATACAGATCAGCTTAAAGCGGTAGCCGCGGGTGTCTGCGAGATCACGCTGGCTAATACCTATTATTTTGGCCGGCTGATGAACAGCGAAAATAAAGCCGATCAGCAGGTGGTCGCTAAAGTTGGACTATATTGGCCCAATCAACAGGACCGCGGGGTACACATGAATATCAGTGGCGCCGGGGTAACTAAATATGCTCGCCACCGCGAAAACGCCATTAAGCTGATCGAGTTTATGACATCGGCTGAATCACAAGCTTGGTATGCAGCCGTTAACAGTGAATTCCCGGTGCTAAAAAATGCCAAAGTATCCACAGCTCTACAGAGTTGGGGCACGTATATCGCTGATCCTATTGCCTTAAATATACTCGGTGAAAACAATCGCGCCGCGGTAGAATTGATGGACAAAGCGGGCTGGAAATAGATTTAAACCCTAGGCGCTAAACTTCTATGTTAAGATTAGCGCCTTTTTCTACTGTTATTGATGATCATGGCTGTAATAATCAAACGCTATAAAAGTATCCATTGGCTCGGCGGTATTGCACTGGTTGTTGCGCTTCTGCTCTGCCTGCCCATTTTAGTGGTGACCAGTTCAGTGTTTGCTGGTTTCGGCCCAACCCTTGCACACCTTGCCAATACCGTACTAGCGGATTATGTGATCAACTCTGTCCTACTGTTAATCGGGGTGAGTGTCGGCGTATTAGCCATTGGCATCCCCACCGCATGGCTGACTAGCGCCTGCGATTTTAAAGGAAAAACCTTGTTTAGCTGGGCCCTGTTACTACCCTTGGCAATGCCCGCCTATATCGTCGCTTACACTTACACCGGCCTGCTAGATTTTGCCGGGCCTGTGCAGAGCGGTATCCGAGCAATAACCGGCTTGTCCTACGGGCAGTACTGGTTTTTCGAAGTGCGCTCACTCGGTGGCGCCATTATTATGCTCACCTTAGTGCTTTACCCCTACGTCTATCTACTGGCACGCGCCGCTTTTTTAGAACATTCGAGCAATTCTTTAGACGTTTGCAGAACCTTAGGTTACAGCCGCAAACGGGCGTTTTTTCATCTATCTCTGCCGATGGCCCGACCCGCCATCATTGCCGGCCTCACCTTGGCATTGATGGAAACTCTCGCCGATTTTGGTACCGTTCAATACTTCGGCGTCAGTACCTTCACCACCGGTATTTACCGCACCTTTTACGGATTTGGCGATGCAACTGCCGCCTCCCAGTTGGCCACCATGCTATTGAGTTTTGTGGCCTTATTAATCATTATCGAGCGCTATTCTAGACGCCAATTTCGCTATAATAATAATAGCGAACAGCGCCAGGCGAGCTCGCTTATCCAGCTTTCATTCAGACAGAGCACTTGGGCATGGCTAATCTGTCTGGCACCTATCAGCGCCGGATTTTTACTTCCCGCAGCCGTGTTAAGTTACTGGAGCTTTACCCAAGCTATCTTCGAGCTCAATCAATTTCTCACGCTGGCGTGGAACTCACTCTACTTGGCCTTCAGCGCAGCAGCCATTGCAGTATTACTGGCGCTGTTACTGGCCTATGCAAAAAGAATTAAAAGCACTGCGCTAGTACAGGGGGCAACCACCATCGCTGGTTTAGGCTATGCACTGCCTGGCACCATCATTGCCATCGGCATTATTATCCCCCTCGCCTGGTTAGATCATCAGATGATCGATGCGATGGCCCGCTTTTTCGACCTGGATTTAGGACTGATTTTGTCCGGGACATTATTTGCCTTACTGTTTGCCTACACGGTGCGGTTTTTAGCCGTTTCGATGGGAGCTGTGCAAGTGGGGTTAGATAAGATAAAGCTCAATCTTGACAATTCCGCTAGATCTCTGGGGCAAAGCAATTTTCAGGTGATCACCAAAATTCACTTTCCACTGATGCGTAGCTCGCTGCTGACCGCGCTGTTAATAGTGTTTGTCGATGTGCTAAAAGAGCTGCCTGCCACGATGATTTTAAGACCGTTCAATTTCAATACTTTGGCAGTACACGCCTTTGAACTGGCTTCAGATGAAAGACTTATTGACGCAGCCCCTGCATCAATTATGATAGTAGCAGTAGGATTATTACCAGTGATACTATTGAGCCGATCTATCTCACACTCGAGGGCACCACAAGCAAGATGAATGCAGCAGAACCTATCATCAGGCCCTACCTCAAGCTGACTAATGTCAGCATCGCCTACGCTGACAAAACCGTAGTGACAGATGTCTCTATCGCCATCAGCAGAGGGGAAATTGGCTGTTTACTCGGTCCCAGCGGCTGTGGTAAGTCTACCTTGTTACGGGCTATTGCCGGTTTTGAGCCGGTAAGTGAGGGTTCAATCACCCTTGAAGATCAACTATTATCCAATCAAAGTACCACTATTGCGCCTGAAAAACGTAACATAGGTATGGTCTTCCAAGATATTTCACTGTTTCCACACCTTAGCATCGAGCAGAATATCGCCTTTGGCATCAAACATCTCAGCCCTAAGGTTCGCCACGCTCGAATCGAGCAATTATTAGCACTAATAGACTTAAGCGACTATGCCAAGCGCTATCCGCACCAATTATCGGGTGGCCAACAGCAGCGCGTGGCACTAGCCAGAGCATTGGCACCCAAACCCAATCTACTGTTATTGGATGAACCTTTTTCTGGCTTAGATGCAAAACTGCGCGAGAGCCTTGTCCCCCAAGTGAAGGCTATTTTGCAACAAGAGCAGGTCTGTGCCCTCATGGTAAGCCACGACCAAGCTGAAGCATTTGCCATCGCCGACAAAATCGCCATTATGGAGAACGGCCGCATTCATCAATGGGACACTGCTTATAACAGCTATCACCAGCCCGCCAGCAAATTTGTCGCCAGCTTTATCGGCGAAAGTAAATTTATGGCAGGCGTAACCAGCTGTGCGCACTGTATTGAGACTCCACTAGGCAAGCTTGAAAACAACTCCCCACACGGTTTTGCTGCTGGCACAGCCGTTGATGTACTGGTGAGAATAGAAGACGTCATCAGCGCGCCCGATGCTGTACACACGGGCACTGTGATCGAAAAGGACTTTCACGGTGGCTACTATCGCTACGAGCTAGAATTAGCCGACAAAAGTACTCTTTTTTACCGCACTAATGCCAAGCAGCTGCAGCAATATCAAATAGGGGCAGTTGTGCCACTGCAATTGTGCATCGAGAGTTTGGTAATCTTCGATCGATGAATCTAATTTTAGTTAGCCATAACGATTATATCGATGGTGACTGCGTGCTATTAAGCGATCGCCGCTTTACTCACATCCGCCAAGTACATAGGGCGAGCATCGCACAACAGTTGCGGGTTGGTCTCATCAATGGCAATAGCGGTACCGGAGAAATCATTGCTATTGATGATCACAGTGTCACCTTAAAATTAAATTTAACTACGCCGGCGATTACCCCGCTGCCATTAACCTTGTTATTGGCACTACCCAGACCTAAAATGCTCAAGCGAATACTACAGTGCATAGCCAGTCTTGGGGTGAAAGACATCTATTTAATCAACAGCTACAAAGTCGAAAAAAGTTTCTGGTCCTCCCCAGTATTAAGCGCTGCCTCTATCGAGCAACAACTGTTATTGGGTTTAGAGCAATCCGGTGACACCCTACTCCCCAAAGTACATATCAAGAAGCGCTTTAAACCCTTTATCGAAGATGAGTTACCTGGGATAGCCGAAAACTGTCTCAAGTTAATCGCTCATCCTTACCAAGCGACCCCCTGCCCGAGTAACCTCAGCCAAGCAACGATATTAGCTATCGGCCCCGAGGGTGGATTTATCGATTATGAGGTCCAAAGATTGCTCGAGCAGGGCTTTCAAGCGATCAGCTTAGGTCAGCGGATCTTAAGAGTAGAAACCGCACTGCCCGTCGCCATCGGTAAGTTATTTAAGCTGTAACTAGCTTGAATATGACAATCAATGATTCGCACCCTATCAGGGTACTGAACGCACGCTCACCCGGGCTAGCTTAATTCAGACCATAACTGTCGATAGTTTTGCCAGTTAAAGCAGGGCCCAGGATCCGTTTTACGCCCGGGCGCTATATCGCTATGGCCGCAAGTATTCGCGGCTATTATCTGCGGATAGGCACACTGCAATGCCGCACTGACCTCTGCCAATACCGCGTATTGAATTTTAGTGAAATTTTCATCATCACAACCTTCCATTTCTATACCGACTGAAAAGTCATTGCAATTAGACCTATGTTTAAAGCTTGAATCACCCGCGTGCCAGGCCCTGTCAGAAAAACTCACGAACTGTACCACCTCTCCTGAGCGCTTAATCAATAAATGTGCTGAGACCCGCAACTGGACAATATCGGAAAAATAGGGATGATCTTCTGCCTTTAAGCGGTTTTGAAAAAATTGCTCGATATAATCCCCGCCATATTTCCCCGGGGGCAAGCTAATATTGTGAATGACCAATAACGCTAATACTTGCCCAGCGGGTCGTTGATTAAAATTGGCGGAAGGTACTTGCCTTGCACCCAGTAGGATACCTTGTTGAATTGAAAATTTTTGCACCTAAACAGCCCCTCTTTGACAAAATTCAGATATTATAGGCATTATTATCCCGGATCCCACAGTCGAATCTAGGACAATCATCTATCACTAGCAAGGGCCGACAATGTCTGTTGAATCATCACTTTACACTATCATAAAAAAGAATGTACGCGCGGCGCTCGAAGAGGACATCGGCTCTGGGGATATCACCGCCAGTTTAATCCCCCGTAAAGTCGATGCCACCGCACAAGTCATCACCCGTCAAGATGCAATCATTTGCGGCACCGCTTGGGTCGATGAAACGTTTCGCCAAGTCGACCCCGACCTAAGCATCGAATGGCAGGTAAAAGATGGGCAGCGAGTCACCGCCAACCAAGTGTTATTTACTTGCACTGGCTCTGCCAGTTCACTATTAACCGCCGAGCGCACGGCGCTAAATTTTATGCAGACACTCTCGGGTACAGCCACCATCAGCCAGCAGTATGCAGACATGGTTGCCAATACAGAAGTTAAACTATTAGATACCCGTAAAACCATTCCAGGCCTGCGCGCCGCCCAAAAATATGCCGTCACCTGCGGCGGCTGCTTTAACCATCGTATCGGACTGTTCGATGCTTTTCTGATTAAAGAGAATCACATCATGGCCTGTGTTGGTATTGCACAGGCTATTAAAGCCGCACACAAGATAGCACCGGGCAAGCCGGTGGAAGTAGAAGTGGAGAGCTTTGAGCAACTGCAGCAGGCAATAGATGCTAATGCTGATATCGTGATGTTGGATAACTTTAATATTGCAGAGATGAGTCAGGCGGTGAAATTTGTCGCTGGGAAGTTAAAACTGGAGGCGTCGGGTAATATTAATGAAGCTACTTTGCTAGAGACAGCCCAGACCGGAGTAGATTATATTTCGATTGGGGCTTTGACTAAACATTGCCAGGCGGTGGATTTATCGATGCGGTTTATTTCTCACCCTTGATATATGAAGAGAAACTCAAACAGTAAAGTAATATTTACTGTTTGAGTCTAAATATATTTTACTGACCCACACACGTAGACGGTAAAGTAGCATCGTTAAGGTTTGATGAAGCACAATCCCACTTGATGCTGCCTCCTGTTCCATCAGCAGTCAATACAATAGCTGCTGGTGCTGTGCCGGTATCTATAGCCACATCACTGGTAAATGTAACCGTTATAACTGAAGCACTTGTTCCTAAAGTAAGAACAGCACTTGAAACTGAATTTCCGGTTATACTATCAGCTATACCAACGCTGGCATTCGCCGCTGGCCATGCAGCATTTAACGCAAAGTATTCAGATGCGCCCAATTTTAAACCTGAGGCAAGTGTCATACCCTCTGCAATCTTAGCTCTCTTGATGTAATTTTGATATGCAGGCAGAGCAATCGCCGCCAATATGCCGATGATCGCCACTACAATCATCAATTCAATTAAGGTAAATCCTTGTTGCTTTTTCATAGTTTGCTCTCCAGCAGGTATAATTGGTAATTATTTATTAAAGTAATTTTAAAGCAGACCAATTGCAATTTTTTTCTACTATTATTCTATATTTAAATGAATACTGATTCTAAGTTCGTATACTAGCATTGAACAGATGATTTTATTAGATTTTATCGGTATTATTGCTAAATTTGATGGCTTAGCTGGCTAATATCAATAGTCGGATTTCAAGGAGCGGCAGTTTGCAAACCACAAAACCTTTGGTAGGCTTAGCGAGAAGACTAGTCAAAGATGGATATTTTTCTGCTCAAGTGGCACATATCGCATTAGAAAAAGCGCAATCAGTGCAAAAACCCTTTATTTCACACATTATCGCCGAAGAGCTAATCAGTAATTATAACGCGGCGTTTGCCGCATCTGATGAATTTGGTTTGCCGCTGTTTGATTTGAACACCTTTGACACGCAAAATATCCCCGAGGGGCTGGTTGATGAAAAGCTAATTCTTCAACACCGTGCCCTGCCGCTAATTAAGCGCAACAAAAAACTTTTTGTCGCACTGTCAGATCCCACCAATATCAGCGCCTTGGATGATTTCAAATTTCATACGGGGCTGAATACTGAAGCGGTGATTGTTGAAGAAGACAAACTGCAGCAGACTATCGACAATTTTTTAGATAGCCAAGGTTCCGGTCTCGATGACTTAGGCGATGATAGTTTAGAGAATCTAGAGCTGGAAGAGGCCCAGCCTGCCGATCAACCTGAAACCAGCGAAGACGCCGCACAAGAGGCGCCCATTGTGCGCTTTGTCAATAAAATCCTGCTCGATTGCATTCGCAAAGGCGCCTCAGATATTCACTTTGAGCCCTACGAGAAGATATTTCGGGTGCGCTCTCGTATCGATGGTATTTTACAGGAAATGGCCAGACCGCCCGCCTCTCTTGCCCCGCGGATCGCCGCTCGATTAAAGGTAATGTCCAAAATGGACATCTCCGAGCGCAGAGTCCCCCAAGATGGACGGATCAAAATGCGTCTCTCTAAATCCAGATCCATCGATTTTCGAGTTAACTCACTGCCCACTTTATGGGGCGAAAAGATTGTATTGCGTATCCTAGATTCCAGCAGTGCCAAAATTGGGGTAGATGCGCTGGGCTTTGATCCTGAGCAAAAAGAGCTGTTCTTATCAGTACTAGTCAAACCTCAGGGCATGATTTTAGTCACAGGACCCACTGGTAGCGGTAAAACAGTCACCTTGTATACCGGCTTAAACATCCTCAATACAGAAGAGCGTAATATCTCTACCGCCGAAGATCCGGTTGAAATCAACCTTGAGGGTATCAACCAAGTTCACGTCAACCCTAAAGTAGGCCTGACTTTCGCCGAGGCACTGCGCTCCTTTTTACGTCAAGACCCCGATGTGGTCATGGTCGGAGAGATTCGCGACTTAGAAACCGCAGAAATATCGATCAAAGCGGCACAAACAGGACACATGGTGCTCTCAACTCTGCATACTAACAGCGCCGCTGAAACCCTCACCCGGCTTAAGAACATGGGTGTGGAACCCTTTAACGTCGCCACTGCCGTCTCTTTAATTATTGCCCAGCGCCTGGCAAGACGGCTCTGTGAAGAGTGTAAAGTCCCTCACGATTTACCTGAGGCAGCCCTGCTAGAAGCCGGCTTTGCAGTCGAGAAAATACATAATCTCAATCTTTATGAATCTAATCCGGTGGGCTGCCTGCATTGCACTAAGGGTTATAAGGGTCGCGTCGGTATCTACGAGCTATTGAAAATGACCACGGAAATTTCAGATTGCATCATGAATAGCGGTACCTCCCTCGATATCTTAGAAATCGGCTTGCGCCAGGGTTTTATACCCCTTAAAGCATCCGGCTTGAGAAAAGTAGAGCTGGGCGTTACCAGCTTAGAAGAGCTCAATCGAGTGATTACACATTAGAGGTATCCATGGCGACTAAGGCAAAAAAAATCATTACTTTCACTTGGTCAGGCCTAGATAAAAGCGGCAATCAAAGTAAGGGCAAAATAGACGCCGCTAGCCTCGCTGAGGCAAAAGCACTGCTGCGCCGCCAGGGAGTCGCCCCGCGAAAAGTCCTTAAAGAATCAAATTTCAGCCTGTTTAGCGCCCGCGGTAAGCCCATAAAACCTGCCGACATCGCTTTTTTTACACGCCAGGTCGCCACCATGCTAAAAGCGGGAGTGCCCTTGATCCAAGGGTTAGAAATTGTCGCCACCGGCGTTGAAAAAGATGCCTTAAAGAAACTCATTTTTACTATTCGAGACTCGGTCAACGGTGGGAACGACCTCGCTAGCTCGATGGCTAAACACCCGCTATTTTTTGATGACTTATACTGCTCTCTAGTAGCTGCCGGGGAGCAATCCGGCGCCCTGGAAACGATGTTGGAAAGAATTGCCACCTACAAAGAAAAACTCGAATCACTGAAAGCTAAAATCAAAAAAGCCCTCACCTACCCCACCGCAGTACTGGCGGTGGGCATGATAGTCTCTGTGATACTGCTGGTTAAAGTGGTGCCGCAATTTCAATCGATTTTTAGTAATTTTGGCGCAGATTTACCCGGCTTTACCCTGTTGGTTTTAGACATGTCAATTTTTGTCCAAGAGTGGTGGTGGATTATGGGTTTAAGTGCCGTATTGTTTTTCTACGGTTTTATCCAACTCAAGCGCCGCTCAGTAAAATTCGCCAACTTTTTGGACATATTGATCTTAAAACTGCCGGTATTGGGCCCTATATTACGCAAGGCGGTGATCGCCCGTTTTGCCCGTACTTTATCCACTACCTTTGCCGCTGGCGTGCCTTTAGTAGAAGCATTAGACTCTGCCGCAGGAGCCTCGGGAAATGTGGTATACAGAGACGCTATTTTACAAATCCGCAATGCGGTCTCAACCGGACAAACACTGCAAAACTCAATGCTGATGACCGGGGTCTTTCCCAACATGGTGGTGCAGATGATCGCCATTGGCGAAGAGGCCGGCTCACTGGATAGCATGCTCGACAAAGTTGCCTCTTTTTACGAGGAGGAAGTCGATAACGCCGTCGATAATATGTCCTCGTTGATGGAACCCTTCATCATGGTCATTTTAGGTACCATTGTCGGTGGTTTAGTGGTCGCTATGTACCTACCGATTTTCAAGCTCGGCGCTGTTGTGTGACGTAGAGTAAAGTAAAGTAGAGTAGAGTATAAAAAATAAGCCAAATAATATAATGACGATTAGATAGTCCACCTCAACCTATTAAGATATTAAACCTATGCAGCTCTATATAGATTATTTTACCCTGCACATCTTCGCTGCCAGTGTCATTGTCGCATTTTTTTCACTGATGATTGGCAGCTTTCTGAATGTAGTCATCCACCGATTGCCGATTATGCTACAGAGAGAATGGGACGCTGAAATAACCGGCGAAATGACCACCGACAGCTTTAATCTAATCACCCCCCATTCACACTGCCCCCACTGTCAGCATCCGATTGCCTGGTATGAGAACATCCCGCTGCTCAGCTATTTCCTATTATTACGGGCTAAGTGCTCCCAGTGTAAAACCCCCATTTCAATGAGATACCCACTGGTTGAAGCCCTTGCAGCAGTCATTAGTGTGCCCATTGTATTTACCTTTGGCTTTAATGCCATCACCCTTTATGTACTGGTATTTAGCTGGATACTGATTGCGCTGACGTTCATTGACCTCGATCATTTTTTGTTACCCGACAAACTCACTTTACCGCTGTTATGGATAGGGCTACTACTCAACACCCAAAATACCTTCACCAGCTTAGAATCGGCGGTGTACGGTGCTGCTGCCGGTTACTTATCGCTATGGTCAATATACTGGGCTTTTAAACTAGCCACCGGCAAAGAGGGAATGGGCTACGGCGATTTCAAATTACTCGCGGCACTAGGGGCCTGGATGGGTATTACCGCACTGCCGATAATATTACTGCTCAGCTCGGTTAGCGCCGTGGTTATTGCCCTGATTTTAGCTTTACTTAAAAAACAACAACTGGATAAGCCTATCCCCTTTGGGCCCTACTTGACAATCGCCGGCTTTGTCAGCTTACTCTGGGGCGAGCAACTTACCCAGCTCTATCTCGAGTTACTATTATGAGCCACCATAATATTCTCGGTATCACCGGTGGCATTGGCTGTGGAAAGAGCACAGTCACCGATCTGTTTGCTAAATTAGGAGTCAAGGTCGTCGATGCCGATTCAGTCGCAAGAGAAGTTGTGACCTTAGGTAGCCCAGGTTTGAATGCCATTGTCGCTGAATTTGGACGAGAAATCTTACTGCAAAACAGTGAACTCAATCGAGCTGCTTTACGGGAGATAATCTTTAACGACCCCGAAAAAAAACACTGGCTCGAGTCTCTACTGCACCCTTTAATTCGCCAGCGTATCCTCGAATTACTCAACAGTAACAATGAGCATAGCGCTTATAGTATTCTCAGCTCACCGCTTTTATTGGAAACGGATCAGCAGCAGCTGACCGATTTAGTCTTAGTGATTGATCTAAACTATCAAACACAATTGAACCGCGCGATGCACAGAGATAACAACTCACGTCAGCAGATTGAAAAAATTATGGCTAATCAACTGAACGGCGAGCAACGTAACGCAAAGGCTGATATCATTCTCAACAATGATGGTACGCTCAGTGATTTAGCTGAGAAAATCAATAGTATTCACCAACGATTAACCAAGAAATTCCCCAGCACAAGGAAGCAACATGTCGACTAAAAAATTCCCCTGCCCTGAATGTAAAAAAGAGCTAGCGTGGAGCACTGATAATCCATATCGTCCTTTTTGCTCTGAGCGATGCAAATTGTTAGATCTTGGTGCCTGGGCTAATGAGAGTTATCAAATTCCCGCTGCAATCAGTGCCGAAGAGGATGATTACAGTAGTTCAATGATCCCTATGGAAAACTGGAAGTCTCCGACCATACATTAATCATCAACACGACTTCTTAACGTTAGCAAAGCTAGGTTAAATCAGCATTGTTGACTGAATTTTTTCTAGAATAGGTAAGTTTGCCGCTGGGAACTGCAACTTGGATAGCTCGGCCAATGCCACCCAAGCCGTCTCTTGGCCCTCGCGACCAAAGGGCGCGCCAGCAAAAGCGGTCACGGTAAAAACCTCTAATAACACCGACTTATCCGGATAGTTAAACGGCACTGAGATAAATGGCTCAATGGCCGTTATCTCGATGCCAAGCTCTTCATCCAATTCGCGTACTAAGGCCTGCTCGGCGCTTTCACCAGGCTCAACTTTTCCGCCGGGAAACTCCCAAAGACCTCCTTGATGGGCATCAGCCAAGCGTTTTGCTAAAAACACATTACCCTTAAGGTCTAGTATTATTGCCGCCGCTACATGAATTTCAATTATATTTTGTGGCATTGGCGGTTAGCTTCTATAATCGGCGTTAATCGAAATGTAGTCATGAGATAAATCAGTGGTCCATACAGCATCACTTACCTGGCCACGATTAAGTTTAATATGAATTAATATTTCATCTTGAGCCATCACTTTCGCCCCCGCGGCTTCAGTATAATTCGCCGCGCGTCCCCCGTTTTGAACAATACAGACATCATCTAGATAAATTTCCAACTTATCTATGTCTAAATTTTCCACACCGGCACGTCCCACCGCTGCCAAAATACGCCCCCAATTGGCATCACTGGCAAATAGCGCCGTTTTAACCAGCGGAGAGTGCGCGATGGTATAGGCAACCCCGAGCGCTTCGGCTTCGGTTGCGGCGCTATCACACAAGACCTTGACTAATTTAGTGGCACCCTCGCCATCGCGCACAATTTGCAGGGCAATCTCTAACATCAACGCATTTAAGTGTTGCTGAAAAATACTATACGCTGCTGTATTTTCAACAATTGCTACAGCCGATTCGCCGCTCGCCATTAAAATACAGGCATCATTCGTCGAGGTATCCCCATCAACCGTGATTCGATTAAAACTTTGATTAGTGGCCTGGGATAATAACGCTTGTAAGTTAGTCCCAGAGATTGAGGCATCGGTGGCAACAAAACTTAACATAGTGGCCATATTGGGCCGAATCATACCGGAGCCTTTCGATATACCGGTAATTGTGACGATCTGCCCATCGATTTTAAATTGGCAGCTGTGGCCTTTGATGCGCGTATCTGTGGTTAAAATACCCTCGGCGGCCGCTCGCCATTTATTTTCATCAAGAGAGGCAATGGCACCGTCTAAGGCCCCGACTATTTTGTCGGTGGGTAATAATTCGCCAATCACCCCAGTAGAAAAGGGTAATACCCGCGCTTGTTGACTATTTAATTTATCAGCTAGCACCTTGCAGCAACGATGTGCATCTGCCATACCCTGCTCGCCAGTGCCCGCGTTTGCATTGCCGGTATTGATCAGCAGATAGCGCTCGCCCAAGCCTGGTTCAAACAGCGCTAAATGAGCTTTAGCCACATGCACAGGCGCGGCACAAAATGCATTTTTGGTAAACACACCCGCTACAGTGGTCGCACTTGATAACTCAAACAGTACCACATCAGGCCTAGCCGTCTGTTTAATGCCTGCATTTGCCACCCCTATGCGCACACCTTTAATTGGCGTTAATACCACTACTTTTCCCAAACCGACTGCCATCTTCTTTGCTACCTTTAAAAACAACTAAGAGCGATAAATCGCTCTTAGTTTGCTGCTATTATGACTCACTACTATCAATCAGTAAGACGATTCTAAGATTAATTAAGTTTACCGTGGCATTGCTTGTACTTTTTGCCTGAGCCACAAGGACAGGGTGAGTTTCGGCCGATTTTCTCAACGCTGCGCACAAAAGGAGCCTCTTCTTGGCTATCTTCTGGGTTATTCTGTCCAGCGCTAGACGCCGTCTCGTGTTCAAACTGCATCTGTTGCTCATGTAACTTTTGACGGCGCAATTCTTCCTGCTCGGCCATTTCTTCAGGCATTTGAATCTGCACATGAGACAGTACTTTAATCACATCTCGTTTAATATTGCCGAGCAAATGCTGGAATAACTCAAAAGATTCACGCTTGTATTCCTGCTTGGGGTTCTTCTGCGCGTAACCACGTAAGTGAATGCCCTGACGCAAGTTATCCATGGTTTGCAAGTGCTCTTTCCAGAGGGTATCTAATACTTGCAACATCACCTGCTTTTCAAACGTACGCATTCCTGCGGCGCCCACCATTTCCTCTTTGATTTTGTAAGCATTGCCAATCTCGAGTTGCAGCTTATCAATCAAGGTTTCCTCGTGCAGGGAACTGTCTCCAGCCAACCACTCTCTAATAGGCAAAGTTAGACCATATTCAGCTTCCACTGCCTTTTCTAACCCTTCAACATCCCACTGCTCTTCGATACTTTGTGGTGGAATATGATTGGCCACAGTATCGCCTACCACCTCCTCACGAATTAAGCGGATAGTATCTGAAATATCTGCGGAGGCCATCACTTCATTGCGCTGCGTATACACAACATTACGCTGATCATTCGCAACATCGTCGTACTCTAACAGTGACTTTCGGATATCGAAGTTACGCCCTTCAACCTTGCGCTGTGCCTTCTCGATAGCATTACTCACCATCTTGTGCTCTATTGCCTCGCCGTGTTCCATACCTAGCGAGCGCATGAACGAACGCATTCTGTCCGAGGCAAAGATACGCATCAAATCATCTTCTAATGAGAGGAAGAACCTGGAGGATCCCGGATCTCCCTGACGGCCAGAACGACCACGCAGCTGATTGTCGATCCGTCGAGATTCATGGCGCTCAGTGCCGATGATGTGTAAGCCGCCTGCCGCTAATACCGCTTCATGGCGTATTGCCCAATCCGCCTTAATCGCCTCGTGCTCAGACTCATCCGCCTCTTCCAATTCAGCTTGTAAACGACCACCCAATACTATATCGGTACCACGACCTGCCATATTAGTGGCGATGGTCACGGTGGCAGGACGTCCTGCTTCGACAATGATTTCCGCCTCTCTACCATGGTTTTTTGCGTTGAGTACGTTATGCTTAATGTCTTCTTTGATCAGCAATTGTGAAATCAACTCTGATGATTCGACCGACGCCGTTCCCACTAATACCGGCTGACCGCGCTGCTGCGTCTCTTTAATCTCTTCGATGATCGCCTGGTACTTCTCTTCCATAGTCATGAAGATTAGATCATTACTGTCTTTACGCTGTACGGGGAAGTTAGTCGGTATTACCACCACGCTCAAACCGTAAATTTGCTGTAGTTCGAATGCTTCAGTATCGGCGGTTCCGGTCATACCTGACAAACTTTCGTACAATCTAAAATAGTTTTGAAAGGTGGTCGAGGCCAAGGTCTGACTCTCTAATTGGATGTCAACTCCCTCTTTTGCCTCAATCGCCTGATGCAATCCCTCAGACCAGCGACGCCCGGGCATAATACGTCCGGTGTGTTCATCGACGATCACTACTTCATTATCTTGCACGATGTAATCTTTATCACGCTGGAATAAATTGTGCGCCCGCAGACCCGATAATACATGGTGTAGTAAATTCAAATTGTGCGGGGCATATAAACTTTCGCCCTCGTTCAAGAAACCTTCTTTTACCAGTAGCTCTTCGACCAATTCATGCCCGGCTTCGGTTAAATCAATGGTGCGATTTTTTTCATCGACCACAAAGTGCTCATTGACCACTTGTTCAATATCTTTAACGTCAATCTCACCTTCGAAACGCAATAGGGCCGGAATTAATAAATTGATGCCTGCATATAATTTAGAGCTATCCTCAGCGGGACCAGAAATAATCAGTGGGGTTCTCGCCTCATCGATGAGGATAGAGTCGACTTCATCGATAACCGCAAAGTGAAAATCGCGCTGCACTTTCTCTTCAATACTAAACGCCATATTATCGCGTAAATAATCAAAGCCGAATTCGTTATTAGTGCCGTAGGTGATATCAGCTTGGTAGGCAGCTCTCTTGACCGTTGGATCCTGTTGGGAGAGCACCACACCGACCGTCATACCCAACGCTTCATACAACGGGCGCATCCAGTCGGCATCACGTTTAGCTAAATAGTCATTGACGGTAACTAAGTGCACACCTTTTCCCGACAGTGCATTTAAGTACAGAGCTAAAGTCGCCACCAAAGTTTTACCTTCACCGGTGCGCATTTCAGCGACACTTCCCTCATATAAGGTGATGCCTCCGATCATTTGCACATCAAAGTGACGCATCTCCATGGAGCGCACTGAAGCTTCACGCACCAGGGCAAACGCCTCGGGCAAAAGCTCATCAACGGTGATTTTTCCCTGACTTAACTGTGCCTTAAAATCATTGGTTTTGTCTATAATTTGGCTATCACTTAATGCCTGCATCTGCTGTTCAAAGCTATTAATTTTTGTAACAGTTTTTTGCATTTGTTTAAGCACGCGTGCATTTTTATTGCCAAATATTTTTGTGAAAATTGAAGTAATCATGTTATAGATATCACCAATAAATTATCGTTCTATTCACCAACCACATCAGAGCGGTATTAGCCGTTCCTAGCGAGCAAACCTGTTTATTTGTTCTGACGACACAAAGTTTAACCTTGCACCCAAACTCATCAATTCAAACGAAATAAAAGATTAATTCAAACTATTGATCGGGATCAGTAAAATTATTGTATTATTTGAAATTGACGTCATTGTACATTGATGGGGATAGATAACATAACCTCAAGGGCAAAATAAAGACAAAGATTATTATCTATAAAAAAACAATTTCAAACAGAGGGTATTATAACCGTTGCGACCACTGTACAGCGGTCTGTGAGTAACCCAAACAACAAAAAGCCGGATAATAATCCGGCTATTTTCTCAGCAGTCGCTAAGCGGCGGCCAAATCTATTTTATTGCAAGTGACTAATTCATACGCATCCTGGTTAGATAATAGTTTTCTAACCAGTTGGTTGTTCATATAATGGCCGGTTTTAAAGCCGACAAACTCACCAATTAAGCTTTTTCCCAGTAAATACACATC
The DNA here is from genome assembly GCA_013215445.1 of Oceanospirillaceae bacterium. Classification (GTDB taxonomy): domain Bacteria; phylum Pseudomonadota; class Gammaproteobacteria; order Pseudomonadales; family Balneatricaceae; genus Rs1. Next base: position 19,979 of record JABSRA010000033.1, on the reverse strand, counting down.
ACCAACCGCATCTAATACCTTGTGTTTGGCAAATTCATCTTCAAAGCGTAGTCCATCGCTATTGAGAATAGTATTATCATCCACCACTATGGCATTTTCCATGCTGCCGCCACGGGCTAGATTATTGGCGCGTAAATATTCGATATCACTCATAAAACCAAAGGTTCTGGCTCGACTAACTTGACGAATAAAATTTTCGCTATTGAGTTCGAGCGCACAAACCATATTTTTACCGGCAAAAGCGGGATGGTCAAAATCAATTTCAACCGTTATTTTGCATCCCGAATAAGGCTTAAAAGTGGCAATTTTTCCCTCGTGTACAAAACTCACTTCACGGATAATTTTAATGTACTGTCGATCACTTTGCTGTTCGAGGATGCCTGCTGCTTTTATCAAGAAGATAAAAGGTGCGGCAGAGCCATCCATAATGGGCACTTCCTCGGCATCAAGCTCAACCACCACATTATCAATACCCATCGCGGCTAAAGCGGCCATTAAATGCTCAATCGTAGCCACTTTGACACCTTGATGATAAATATTGGTCGATAGCACAGTGTCTTTCACTGCAAAGGCATCCGCGGGGATATCCACCACTGGGTCAAGATCAACCCTGCGGAACACAACTCCCGTGTTCACGGGAGCAGGACACAACTTCAAATAGACCTTAGTGCCAGTATGTAAGCCTAAACCTGTTGCTTTGATGCTAGATTTAAGCGTTGTTTGTTTGATCATTAATGCCTATAAACCTAATTTTTAATGTCGCTATTAATGGCTTGAGGATAGCTCGCTCCACCACCACCACCAACCCTATATACTTACTTTTGTGCTGTCGTGAGGTACGAGCGTTTCATTCACTTTTACGCCGTAAAAAAGTGGGTACGTCGAGCATTTCTGCACTGACTTTATCTTTTGCCGTCAATCTATCTTCCCGGCCCTCTAACAGCGCTTCATGTTGCTGCCTACGCAATACCGTAGGTAATTCAATTTGATCCATATCTATTTTGAATTCTTGTTTTGCCGGTGCCTTTGCCACGGTGTCAGCAACCACCTCCAAGCTCTGCGTCTTTTTTTCAAAGCCGGTGGCAACCACAGTCACTTTAAGATCGTCTACCAATTCAGTATCTATGACAGTCCCTATCACAATAGTTGCATCATTAGAGGCGTATTTTTCAATTATATTACCGACTTCACTGAATTCGCCCAAGGTTAAATCTACCCCTGCGGTAATATTGACTAAGATACCGCTGGCACCTTTTAAATCAACATTTTCCAATAGCGGACTATTAATTGCCCCCTCCGCTGCAACTGAGGCCCGATCCTCGCCCCGCGCACGGTCGGATCCCATCATCGCCATGCCCATCTCAGACATCACGGTACGGACATCGGCAAAATCGACGTTGATCATGCCAGGACAGGTAATCAATTCGGCAATGCCGCGTACGGCACCGAGTAAGACATCATTGGCCGCCGCAAATGCTTTAATCAAACTGGTATTTCTACCCAACACCTTCATCAATTTTTTATTGGGAATAATAATCAGCGAATCCACTTGTTCACGTAACTCCGCAACTCCCGCCTCGGCCAACATCATGCGCCTGCGCCCTTCAAAGGGAAAGGGGGTCGTCACCACTGCCACTGTTAAGATACCCATACCCTTAGCTATTTCAGCGACAATAGGCGCCGCTCCAGTCCCGGTGCCGCCACCCATACCGGCAGTGATAAAGACCATGTCCGCACCTTCCAATGCCTCTGCTATGGCCTCACGATCTTCTAACGCTGCGGCACGACCAACCTCAGGATCAGCGCCTGCACCTAAACCCTTAGTCGTCTGACAACCAAGTTGGATTGACTTATCAGCATCGACACTGACCAGTGCCTGGGCATCGGTATTCGCGCAAATAAACTCAACAGCCTTTAAATCAGCCGTTAACATATGGGCCAATGCATTGCCGCCGCCACCACCGACGCCGATGACTTTTATAATGGCCCCTGGCATATCATCATCTTGCATACTAAACATAACAACCTCCTAACGGATTACTTGCTCTACATACTGTAGCGAACATTTGCTCAGCTACAGCGTATAACTCTGTCCTAAGATGAAATCTCAGTGACTATTTAATGGGTTTCACTGGCCGCCATTGTACCGACAGCCCATTGGTATATCTAACATCGACTCGCTCAATCTTAGCGGCGAGTTGATGTAGATGCCCTTTGTATAATTCTAAAAAGCGCTGCAGCCGAGTCAGTATATGCTCACGCCCCAACTCCACTTCAATATTATTTTCAAGTAGCAGTGTCCACGCCCCTCGAGCCTGCAGGGTCAAACCCGACATCAAAGTATCAGACCCTTTAAAAAACTGACTGAGGGTATGATATTGATCCATTACCCTCGCAGTGTCCGTCGACGGGCCATTTAATTGCGGTAAATGTGCCAAAGCAACAATAGGTTTTGGCCAGAATATATCACCCTGATGATTTAGCAGACCTCTATCACCCCATTTTGCCACTGGTACTTGCTCTCGAACTTCGATGCTGATCGCAGGCGGCCAGCGACGCTGTAATTGCACCGCATTTACCCAGGGCTCCTCCAGTGCAATTTTTCTTATCTCATCAATATCAAGAGAGAGTATTTTGTTTGAGTTGGCCGCTGCGCTTAAATTCAAAGCCAGTCTAGAGAGCATTTTATCACTGTTTAAATACTGGGTATTATCGGTCATTTTAAGTTGCATCACCGGCCTATCCAACCATGACCACAAGTTGTTAGCCCCGTTAAATAACAATCCACAAAATAGCGCAAAAGCGGTTAGAATCATCGCTGGTCGCACATACCAGTCACTTAGCGTTGATACTGAGAAAAACTGATAATCATCCACAGCAACCTCTGACTCAGAAAGCTCTCTCCTCTCCTGCTGCGAGGTAATATCTTGCCTGCGCCACTGCACCATCTCAGCTAAAGTCCATGCCTGAAAGACTGTGCGCCAGTGCGGTAATATCACCCGCACCTTGCGTCAACAAAATATCACCGGGACGCAGAATATTGTTTAGTATCGGGGCAACTTCTCCAATACTGTCGACAAATATCGGTTCCAACTGTCCGCGCTGGCGGATACTTCTACACAGACTTCGACTATCGGCACTGGCGATTGGCTCCTCACCGGCACCATACACTTCTAATAACAGTAGCGAATCAACCTCGGACAATACCTGTACATAGTCTTCATACAAATCCCTGGTGCGCGTATAGCGATGTGGCTGATTAATCATCACTATCCTGCGCCCTGGCCAACCTTTGCGAACGGCTTCAATCGTCACTTGTATTTCGCGTGGATGGTGACCGTAATCGTCAACCAACATGACACTGCCTCCAACCACCGCCAGATCATCCAACACTTGAAAACGACGCGCCACACCAGAAAAACCTTTTAGCGCCTTGGTAATAGAGTCGTCATCAATGCCCTCGTCGGTCGCCACCGCAATCGCGGCGAGCGCATTTAATACGTTGTGATTGCCCGGCATGTTTACCGTCACCTGCAAATCCTGATGTTGATCGGGACGCAGCACAGTGAAATGGGTGTGCATACCTTGTTGCGATACCTCAACGGCACGATAATCAGCGCCCTCCTCCAATCCATAGGTAATCATCGGTCGATTAACGCGCTCGCGTATTTCTGCAACGACTGCATCATCAGTACACAACACCGCCAGACCATAGAAAGGCAAATTATGCAAAAAATCCACAAAAGTTTGTTTTAGTACATTAAAATCACCACCGTAGGTATCCATGTGATCCGCATCAATATTGGTGACTATCGCCACCATCGGCTGTAAATGTAAAAACGATGCGTCACTCTCATCAGCTTCGGCAATTAAATAACGACTGGCACCGAGTCTCGCATTGGTGCCTGCACTATTGAGCCTGCCACCAATCACGAAAGTCGGATCCAAATCCCCCTGGGCGAATACCGACGCCAGTAAACTGGTGGTAGTGGTTTTACCATGGGTGCCGGCAACCGCGACTCCATGTCGATAGCGCATCAGCTCTGCCAACATTTCAGCACGTCTAACAATAGGGATGCGCGCCGCACGGGCGGTAACAATTTCTGGGTTAGTCTCGTCCACCGCAGTCGAGGTCACTACTACATCCACCCCGCTGACATTATCAGCGTTGTGACCGATGAAAACTTTTGTTCCCAAGCCCTCTAAACGCGCCGTGGTGGCTGAGGCTTTGATATCTGAACCCGAAATCAAATAGCCTTGATTACACAGTACCTCGGCAATACCGCACATGCCCACACCGCCTATACCAATGAAGTGAATGCGTTTAATCCTGCGCATTTCGGGCACATCGTGAACCGTGCGCGCCAGGGTTGGAGCCTTACTAATATTATTCATGCCATCTCCTCAAGACAGATATTTGCCACTGTATTAGATGCTTGTGGCAGGGCGACCAGCTGTGCTTTCTCGCCCATTTTTGCCAATACTTCTCGGCTGTTTAGCTGTTTCAACAACGCGACTAACTTGTCTTCATCCAAATCTTTTTGAGCCACCATTAATGCCGCACCGGCATCGACCAAATACTGCCCATTGGCAGTTTGATGATCATCCACAGCATAGGGAAAAGGCACCAGTATTGATGCGACCCCGGCAATGGCCATTTCGCTCACCGTTAATGCTCCCGCTCGACAAATAACTAAATCAGCCCAACTATAAGCGAGATCCATATCCTCTATAAAAGCAGTGACTTTCGCCTCAATTTGCAAGTTTTGATAGCGCTCTTGGGTCTCATCATAGTTGCGCTGTCCCGCTTGGTGCCACACATTAGGTCGTTGCTCTTGATCCATTTTTGCCAGCGCCTTAGGCACGACATGATTAATTGCCATCGCACCTAAACTGCCTCCAACGATCAGCAGGTTTAACTTTCCCCGGCGCTGTTGATAACGATCGGCACTGGCCGATAGTTTTAAAATAGCACCGCGCACCGGGTTACCTACCACTTCAATGCCCTGCGCTTTATCATCGCCAAATGCCTGGGGAAAAGCGGCTAATTTTCGTTTTGCCATCCGTAGTGACAGCTTATTAGTCATGCCCGCTCTAGCATTTTGTTCGTGAATCACTAAAGGTATGCCAGCTAGTTTTGCCGCTACCGCACCTGGCCCTGAGGCAAAACCACCCATACCCAAAACCACATCGGGCTGCACTTGTGCAATCACTTTGCGCGCCTGCCAAATCGCCTTTATGATCAACCATGGAGCCTTTATCCAACCCAACTTTCCCTTGCCACGCAATCCCTTTACTGCAATGCAGTGCAGGGGAATATCAGCTTGAGGCACCACCTTCGACTCTATGCCTGCAGCGGTACCTAACCAGTGTATCTGTACTTGCTGTTCACGTAATATATGCGCCACCGCCAGCGCAGGAAAAACATGCCCACCTGTGCCGCCAGCCATAATCAGCGCCACTTTACTGTGATTGGACTCACTCATATAGACTCTCTATTAATTCTACGCTTGGCTTTCGCTTGATCATGGGTTTTACTTTGCAGCCTCTTTGTCTGACTTTTTGCCTTATTTAATGCCTGCTTTGTCTCTAGGCTACTCTCCTCGGTGTACTGAGAGATATCCAGGGGGGGCACTATTTGAGCATCGTCTGTGTCAACATTATTACTTTTCTCTGTCAGACTCGGCTTGTTTAACTTTGTCTGCGCCACCAAATAGTTGGCCCCGATAGAATCGCTCAGTAAGAATACCCCACCGATTCCCGCTTTAAGTCGCTGTAATTTCAACTCGTAGTCGATGCGTAAAATCACCGCGATCATCGCCGTACAGACAATCAAACTACTGCCACCATAACTCAATAGTGGCAAGGTCAAACCTTTGGTTGGCACAGCTCCCACATTGACCCCAATGTTAATAAGAACCTGCGCCGACAGTACTAACGCAAAGCCATAGGTAATAAATGCCATGAAGAATTGCTGCTGTTTCTCAGCTTGACGACCTATATAAAAAATTCTAGAAAGCATTACCACATACAGTAGGATGATCAGTATCGCCCCCATCAGCCCCAACTCTTCTGAGAGTACCGAGTAAACAAAATCCGTATGTGCCTCTGGCAGATAAAAAAGTTTTTGAATACTGTTTCCCAGCCCCGTACCAAACCACTCACCACGGCCAAACGCAATTTGTGCTTGAGAGAGTTGGTAACCACTGCCAAAGGGGTCAGCCCAAGGATCCTGGAAAGATTTAAGTCTGGCCATCCGGTACGGTTGGATCACCGCCAATGAGCCAACCGTCACTAACGCTCCAGTCAGAATGACCAAAAACTGGGTAAAGCGCATACCACTTAAAAAGATCATGCCCATCACCGACGCCATCAACACCACGGCGGCACCATAATCGGGTTCCATAATCAGTAAAAACACAAAAAAACCCAAGGGTAGTATTGGCCTCACCACCCCTTTCCAGCTATTGCGCACATCGCTAAGGCGTCTTACTAAATAACCGCCCAAATACATAATCATGCAAAATTTTGCCACTTCCGAAGCCTGTAAATTTAATGCACCAGCGCGGATCCAGCGCTGTGATCCATTAACTTCTTTACCGATGCCCGGCACTAGCACTAAAATTAACAGCAAAAAACCGAACGCCAACAGCCAGGGCCCCGCATTGTACCAACGCTTAATCGATACTTTCCAGACCACTGCAGCGGCTATGACTGAAAAGATAATAAACAAACCATGACGCATCGAGAAAAAGAACGGCTGTTGATAGTTCTTAGCCGCAACATCTAACGAGGCGGAAGTGATCATCACAAAACCGATCAGCATAATAAACAGCGCACTGCACAATAACAGTGGATCAAAGGGCAATTGTCCGGCGGGAAACTGTAACCAGCGGGTCGACCAGCTCTGCTGTGTCAACCATCTAGGCTCTTGCGCTATTGAGTGCCGCTTCACTATAAAGCCTCCACCGCTGCGCAAAACAGCTCACCGCGCTCACCATAATTAGCAAACATATCGAAACTGGCGCAGGCCGGGGAGAGCAATACTATATCGCCTTGTTCAGCCAATTTAGCCGCCTGTTGCACTGCCCCCGACATGCTCTGAGCAAAGACAGCATTGGTGGTTGGCGCAATACTGGCAATACGCTGTGCATCCGTGCCGATCAAGACCAGGGTCTTTACCAGGCGTTTAACCGGTGCTGCCAACGCATCAAAATCTGCCCCTTTGCCATCGCCTCCGGCAATTAAAATGATTTTTTTATCAATCGCTAAGGTCGCTCCCAATCCTTCAAGCGCCGCCACTGTTGCCCCAACATTAGTCCCTTTAGAATCGTTAAAATAATTGACCCCATGTTTGTTCTCTACCCACTGGCAACGATGCGCTAAACCTTTAAAATTTTCAATCGCACCTAACATCGCGGACATTTCAAACCCCGCTTGATGACCAATGGCGAGAGCCGCCAAAGCATTCATAATATTATGCCTGCCTGGTAATTTTATCTTATCCGTCGCCAGCAATGGCTGCTTAGCCAGGGCGATATACTCACGTTGTACGCCTTGCTCTACTACTTTCATTAAGCCAAAAACAGAAAAATCCGACACCCCCAAACGATAGCCCATCACCTTTACTTCGCTGGCCACCAGAGGCTGAGTAAGGGCATCTTCTAAGTTTACAACTACTGTTTTGCAGCCCTTGAAAATACGATGTTTTGCCTGATGGTATTGCTGAAAATCCTGATCGTATCGATCCAGATGATCCGGGGTTAAATTAAGTACGGTCGCCACTGCAGCGCGCAACTCATGCGTGGTTTCCAGCTGAAAGCTGGACAACTCTAGAATGTAGATGTCCTTTTCTGGCTGGCTTAGAAAATCCAGCACTGGCAAGCCAATATTACCCCCTACCCCAACGTCTAAACCCGCCGCAACGGCCATTTCCCCCACCAAAGTGGTCACACTAGACTTGGCATTCGAACCGGTGATAGCAATGATGGGGGCGTTGATCTCCCGACAAAACAGATCGATATCGCCTACCAACTTAACCCCCTGTGCAACTGCGTACGCAATAGCGGGGTCATTTTTGGCGATGCCAGGGCTTAATATCAGTTCAGTTGCGCTGGCCAATAACTGTTGATCTAACGGCCCCAATATTACTTTAACGTCTGGGTAATCCCGCTCAAAACTGGCTAAATTAGCCGGTCTCTCTCGCGTATCAAGCACCATAAAACGCGCACCTTTAGCGGCGAGTAGCTTCGCACAAGACACGCCTGTGACACCTAAGCCAATCACTATTTTCAACTGATCACTGGCAATCAACATAAGGGTTTACCGAATCTTCAGGGTCGCTAGACCGATTAACACTAAAATAACGGTAATAATCCAAAACCGCACAATAATACGCGGTTCAGGCCAGCCTTTTAGCTCAAAGTGATGATGAATGGGCGCCATTCTAAAAATTCGCTTACCGGTCAATTTGAATGAGGCGACCTGCAGCACTACCGAGACCGTTTCCATGACAAAGACACCGCCCATAATCACCAGTACCAATTCTTGACGAACAATAACCGCCACCACACCCAGCGCCGCCCCCAGTGAAAGCGCTCCCACATCACCCATAAACACTTGAGCGGGATAAGTATTGAACCAGAGAAACCCCAGCCCCGCACCGACAATAGCACCACAAAAAATAATCAACTCACCGGAGCCAATGATATAGGGAATATTCAGATAATTAGCAAATTCAATGTGCCCGGTTAAGTAGGCAAACACCCCAAGGCCTGCAGCCACCATTACTATCGGCATAATTGCCAGGCCATCGAGACCATCGGTTAAGTTAACCGCGTTGGAGGTACCGACGATGACAAAATAGGTAAATACAATAAAAAATAGCCCCATATCGATCGCCACATCTTTAAAGAATGGCACTATCAATGCAGTTTCGGCGGGTGACTGAGCGGTCATATAGAGAAAAATCGCAGCGCCCAACCCTCCAACAGACTGCCAAAAATATTTCCAGCGGCCCGGTAAACCCACCGAATTTTTTTCAACCACTTTGCGCCAGTCATCAACCCATCCAACGGCGCCAAAAACCAAAGTGACCGCTAATACTGTCCATACATAACGCGAACTCAAGTCACCCCAGAGCAAGGTACTAATGCCGATAGAGAGTAGAATCACTGCACCACCCATGGTCGGGGTGCCCGCTTTAGACAAATGCGACTGCGGACCGTCATTGCGAATCGATTGCCCAATCTGTTTCTCTTTCAAAAAGCGAATCATTTTGGGGCCCAAGTAGAGCACGATACACAGAGCGGTGATCACTCCCATGATGCCTCTTAAGGTCAAATACTGGACCACTGTCACCGCTGGTAAATAGTGAGATAAAAAGTCTGCTATCAATAAAAACATTAGCTATCTCCCCGTGCCGTCAACGCTGTTACCACTTCTTTCATGCCCGCGCTCAAAGAGCCCTTAATCAAAATTTTCGTCTGTTTATTCATTATCTTCTTCAGTGTATTAATCATGTCATTCTTATTGTCAAAGGCCGTGACCGTTGAATCGGTTATTGTGGCGAACTCCGTGGCGGCCAATGCCCCTTCTACGCCACAGCTAAATAGCTGATCTATCTTTTTTTCAGCGGCATAAATACCGATACTCCGGTGTAACTCACTGGCATCAGGACCCAATTCAGCCATATCACCGAGCGCTAAAATGGTATGACCCGGTAATTGTGCTAATAGGTCGAGTCCCGCTTTCACCGAATCTGGATTGCCGTTATAACTATCATCAATCACTGTTGCACCATTGATCCCCGGTAGCGCTTTTAATCGTCCTGGGATCGTCGTCGCGCTCTGTAGCCCTTCAACCACTCGAGAAAAGTTCACCCCGATGGCAAAAGTACTCGCCGCTGCCGCCAGGGCATTGTGCACATTATGCAAGGCGAGTAATGCTAAGGTAACAGTCGCCCTCTGCTCTAAGTAATGTAAGACAAAACGATAATTACCCATTGGCAACTGCTCTAGATCACTGGCGTATACATCCGCGTGGTTATTAGTCAGGCTAAAACTCAAATAACGCTTTACTTGGGTTTGAGCAATCCACTGATTAACATTGTCATCATCCAGATTCAAAATAGCGATACCGTCCTCTTTCAGTCCTTCAAAGATTTCGCCCTTAGCCTGTACAACACCTTGCAAACTGCCAAAGCCTTCTAAATGAGCAGCCATCGCATTGGTTATAATCGCCACATCCGGTTGCGCCAAGCGGGTACAATAGGCAATTTCGCCCCGATGATTAGCGCCCATTTCCACCACTGCACATTGCTGCGAACCATCAAAGCCTAGCAGCGTTAATGGGACCCCTATCTCATTATTCAAATTACCAAGGGTAGCTAAAGTAGTACCTTGACCACGCAAAATGGTCGCGATGATCTCCTTAGTCGTGGTTTTACCATTAGAGCCGGTGACGGCAATTAAGCGACCACTATATTGGTCGCGATTGTATTTGGCGATAACACCGAGTGCCAGATGACAATTACTAACGATTAACTGAGGAACATCAAGGGGTAGGGCTCGTTCTACGACGAGGGCGGCTGCGCCTGAGGCAACCGCTTGTCGACAAAAATCATGACCGTCAAACTGCTCCCCACTCAGCGCTAGAAACACATCTCCTACCACTACTTTGCGGGTATCTGTGCTCAAGTGGCTAAACTGGCAATCGCCATTGATCAAATTCCCTGAGGTCAGGGTGAGCAACTGCGAAAGCCTCATCACAAAACTCATAGCAGCACCTGCTGGACATAAGGGCCCTGTTCCGTCAAGGCATCTAAAACGACTTGCTCATCTGAAAACGGCTGCTTTACGCCCATGATATCCTGATAATCTTCATGCCCTTTACCGGCAATTAATATCACATCAGTACTTTGCGCATTACCAATGGCCCTATATATGGCGCGCCTTCGATCACTGATGACCAAATAATTAAAATCTGGATTAAGCCCCGCTACTATCATCTCAATAATCGCATCTGGATCTTCTGTTCGAGGATTATCGCTGGTGATAATCGCCACATCGGCAAAGCGCTCGGCAATACTCGCCATCTGCGCCCGCTTACCTTTATCTCTGTCACCACCGCAACCAAATACCACTATTAATTGCCCATCGGTATGAATCCGACTCGCCAGTAAGGCTTTTTCTAGTGCATCTGGGGTATGGGCATAATCCACAATACACAGTGGTTGAGTAGCAGTTTGCACTCGTGGTACTTTCTGCATACGTCCAGGCACCGGTGATAGCTTGGCGATGCTCTGTTGAATAGCCGCCAGACTAAAGCCTAACCTGGACAGAGTGGCGATGCACAATAACAAATTGGCAATGTTAAACTTGCCAACTAATCCAGTGGTTATCCGGGTCAGCTGGTTTTTATAAGCCACATCAAAGGCTAGCCCTTGTCGTAATTGGATGTTCTGCGCGATAAAACCTGCACCACTGGTTGAATTTTCACTGTAACTGGCGATGCAAGGCGAATGCTGTGATTTTAACTGCTCTAAAACAGCTAGATTGTATCGATCATCAGCATTTAAAATGCAGTGCTGGGCACCATATTGAGTAAAAAGTTTCGCTTTAGCCGCTGCGTAAGCTGACATGTTGCCATGATAATCAAGATGATCGCGAGACAAGTTAGTATAGGCGACCACCTTAAACGGTACCCCCTGTACTCGACCTTGCTCAAGCGCATGCGAGCTCACCTCCATCACTACTGCCTCAACCCCAGCCGCATAAAACTCAGCAAATAGCTGTTGCAACGAACAGGCATCGGGGGTGGTCTTAGTCGCCACTTGCAAATTATCCGGGTGACCATTCCCTAACGTACCAATCATGTAGGTGCTAATGTTTAGCTGATTCAGTGCCTGAGCCAAATAATGTGCACAAGATGTTTTACCGTTAGTGCCGGTAATACCAATAACATTCAGTTTAGTCACTACATTACCGAACACCGCGGCGGCAATATCCCCCAAATTATCGATTAAATTGGCGATGCTAAGCAGCGGGACTTGATAACTATCCGTATCGATATTCGACGTCTCTGGTTGCCCGCCTTGCTTAATTATCGCCACAGCACCACGCTCGATGGCCGTCGCGATAAAATCAGTACCTTTACAATGTTCACCCTCTCGCGCCACAAAAATATCACCGCTAACAATCCGCCGGCTGTCCTCTTTAATGCCAGACACGGCGATTGAACGCCAGCTCTGCACATCTTCCTGATCGTCCAGATGCGTGAATAAATCTCCCAGCAACACTGTCTCTCTAGCCATTTTTCATAACCCCCTGCTGGATAGATTCTTTTTGCGGCCACTGGTCTGGCGAGATATTGAGCATGCGCAATGCACCTGCTGTTATTCTGGAAAAAATAGGTGCTGCGACCCCACCCCCCGAATACTGCTGTCCCTTGGGATTATTGACCATTACCACTACCACCAACTTAGGATCACTCGCCGGTGTAATACCCGCAAATACGGATATGTATTTATCTAAATAATAGCCGCCGCCTTTAGCCTTGCGAGAAGTACCTGTTTTACCTGCCACTGAATAACCAAAAATAGCGGCCTTGCGACCCGTGCCACCTTTATCTGCCTGAGTCGTTGTCTCGAGCATGGTCACCACATCTGCAGCAATATCCATGGGGATAACTCGCACCCCTCGCGGCGGTTGATCTACCTTTAATAAGCTCACCGGCATTTTAATACCCTTATTGGCCAATACTGCATAAGCTTGGGCTAATTGCATTGGAGTGACCGATAATCCATAACCATATGACATAACCGCTCGTTCAAGAACTTGTCGCTGCGAATAATAGGGCAAATCGCCACTGCGCTCCCCAGGGAATCCGGTACTTGAAAGTTGCCCGATACCGACATTAGAAAATAGATTATGCATACTATCGGGCTCTAGCGACAACGCCAGCTTAGTCACGCCCACATTACTGGACTTGGTAATGATGCGGGTTAACGACAAATCACCATAGTTTCGAAAATCCTTGATCCGTTTGCGCTTTACATAAATATAGCCAGGGGAGGTATCCACCACCGAATCTCTCTGGTATTTACCGCTCATCAGCGCTGCAGCCACGGTAAAGGGTTTCACGGTGGACCCAGGTTCAAAAACATCGGTCAGTGCGCGATTTCGCAACTGCTCTCCGGTTAGTACCCGCCTATCATTAGGGTTATAAGATGGCTGATTAACCATGGCCAGCACTTCACCGGTCTTTATATCTAAAATAACCACTGAAGCGGAGTCCGCCCGGTGTGACTTAACCGCTGATTTCAATTCTTTATAGGCCAAATACTGTAACCGCAGATCAATACTTAATACCACGTCTTGACCCGACGCAGGCTCTTCCACTAACTTAATGTGTTTAATTACGCGACCTAATCTATCCTGCATCACCAGTTTTTTACCGGGCTCTCCCAACAATGCAGCTTCATAGGCGAGCTCTATCCCCTCTTGACCCGCACCATCTATATTGGTAAAACCAACCAAGTGTGTCGCCACTTCTCCCGCGGGATAATATCTTTTATATTCACGATCAACATTGATACCTTTAATATTCAACGCCGACACTTTAGCTGCCAAATCTGGAGATATCTGCCGCTTTAAATAGACAAAACTACGGCTTGCATTGCCTTTTATTTTGTCGGCAATAGCATTGGATTTTTTCCCGAGCAATCTGGAGAGCTGTTTTAATTTTGGATTTGCTAAATCAACCACCTTTGGATTGACCCACACGGCAGCCACCGGTGCACTTACCGCCAGTGCCTCACCATTTCTATCGGTGATAACCCCGCGATGCGCGGGAATCTGCATGGTTCTTATGGTTCTCTTGTCGCCCTGACTCTGTAAAAAATCTTTATCATAGGTGTAGAGAGTGACCAATTTGAAGACAATAGCGATAGCGATAGCCACCAGCAAAGTACAGACTAGCCATAAGCGCCAACCTTTAGAATGCTGTAGAACTATCTGCTGTTCACTCATAACTTATCATCTCGACATTTTCCGGCTTTGGCACTTGCATAGACAACTGCTCTTTGGCCTTTTGCTCTACTCGGCTGTTGGCCCCCAGAGCACTTTGCTCCAATAACAACTGTCCCCATTCGACTTGAAGATCATCCCATTGAGTGACTAATTGCTGTTGAGTATTAAACAACTGACGGTATTCATAGGCTTGATAAATCACCGACACAGAACTAATTAAAAGCGCAACCAGCAATACTAACACCACCAACATTGGGCGACCAATCTCATTCGAGCTCAATAAATTGCCTGGGCCAAATTCTACATTGGTGGATTCTGGTTGAGACTTTATCTTCATGCTATCTTTTCAGTCACTCGCATAACGGCACTGCGCGAGCGTGGATTCTCATCCACCTCAGCTTTACTGGCCTTTACTTTTTTACTGATATCTTTCAAACGACAGCGCAGCATATCATTGGTATACGGAATGCCCAGCGGTAAATGGTCATCACCTTTAACGTGTTTGCGAATAAAGCGTTTTACAATACGATCTTCCAGAGAATGGAAACTGATGACGACTAAACGCCCACCCACTTCGAGCGCTTCTAGCGCACCGTCTAAACATTTTTCAAGATCACTGAGCTCTTGATTTACTTGAATCCTAATTGCCTGAAACGCACGCGTCGCAGGGTGCTTACCTTTTTCCCAAGCGGGATTGGCATCTTTAATGATTTGTGCGAGGCGGGCGGTCGTCTCAATTGGCGCTTTTTCCCGCTCAGCCACCACAGCTCTCGCCATCCGCCGGCCAAATTTTTCTTCACCGTAGGTATACAGCACATCGGCTATTTGTTTCTCAGTCGCATACGCCAACCACGCGGCGGCGCTCTCGCCACTGGTGGTATCCATGCGCATATCTAAGGGACCGTCATTTTGAAAACTAAAACCACGGGTCGGATCGTCTAACTGCGGGGAACTGACGCCCAGATCCAACAAGATTCCCGTTACTTTTCCGTGTTTTTCGCGTGTTTCAGCAAACTCTTCAATTCGGGCAAAAGAACCGTGGGCGATAGAAAAGCGCGCATCGTTAGCAAAGCGTTGCTGTGCATAATCTATGGCAGCTAAATCTTTATCTATCGCCATCAACTGTCCCTGTTCACCGAGGGCCTCTAGAATTTTCCCACTGTGCCCTCCGCGACCAAAAGTGCCGTCGACATAAAATCCCGCGGTATCTGACACTAGGGCATCAACCGCCTCCTGGAGCAATACCGTTACATGTTTAAAGTTGTTACTTTCCACTGATTCATTACCTTTCACCGCTACAACAGAGGGTGCTTAATTATTACTTAATTCGTCTCTACAATATTAGAGAGAGAGCGACTGTAGATCTATTGGCAGCTCAGTGTCTAAATCACTGAGTTGCAAGTATTCATCACGGGTTTGGCTCCAGAGCTGTTCACTCCAAATTTCAAATTTTTTGCCCTGACCCAGCAGTATTATTTTCTTTTCCAATTGAGCGTATTCACGCAGTGGTGCACTCAATAACAAACGTCCATTGGCATCCATTTCTACATCGGTGGCATGGCCGATTAATAATCGCTGAATCCTGCGCGCGTTTTTATCAAAACTGGGAAGCGCCTCAATTTTTTTCTGAATTTCTTCCCACTCATGTATCGGGTATAACAAAAGGCAGCGCGACTCAGTGTCGATAGTCACTACCAAATGACCAGCACAGTGCACACTCAAAGGCTCTCTATATCTAGAGGGAATAGAGACGCGCCCTTTGGCATCCATGTTAATTGGATTAATACCGCGAAACATCACCTTAATCCCTACCTGCAGCTGTCAACAACCTAAAAACCCCACTTTTATCCACTTTTTACCACTATATTACACTATAGAAATTTAAGGTGATTTTTGCAAGTACTGCATCGTATAAATATCAAATAGGAAATCAGCTTAACCACCCCGAAAAATAGAGATCAGAACACCGTTAAAACAAGTGTCGCCAAGCGTCAACACAAGCGCATTGATTATCTATTAATCAGACCTTTAACCGAGATTTAAGATGACACCAAACTTGTTGTACCAACAGACTCTATCGAGAGGACATAAGCCTATATAAAGGCTTAAAAGAAGGATTAATGAATAGAGATACTCACTAAAAGCGACTTACAAATGGATACTAAATTTCGCGCTTATAATAACAAGAATACCGATAATATTGTAGGATTTTACGAAATATAAAGCAGTGTTTCACCACCGCGGCGAATAGCTGCTTATTCACTGCAGAGGTTGATGCTACAAAGCATAGCAAATCAATTATTTAGCACAATAGTCAAATTTTTGGTGTCGGTATAACCACAGCGGCTACTGCCAACATTGTCTGGCCAAATGCAGATACCAGCCAGGATTGATGATGACTAACACCCATCACTCACAAAAATCTCCAGCTTTAATATTTACTAACAGCTCGACCACCGAGCTCAAATGCTGTTATTCCTTAACAAAAGAAAAAATAAAATAAAAAAAAGTGCATACCTTCCTAAAAACGCCTTTTTGCCTAAGGCCACTGATCATCAGCAGCAGCATTATATGGCTAGAATAAAAAACTAAGCAGAGTATTACTAAACTTTCTGCCCTCTCTTAAATTCGGCATAGTCTCTGCCGATTATATGATAATTATTGCTTTGGTTGATGACCAGCACATTACCAGCATGACTCTTAGCCGCATGTTTAAGCGGGGATAATTTTGTAGATACATCAAAATGATCGATGCGACTATCACATTTTATTTCCAGAGCTGCGATCGATAACGTGGCAATAGGGTGAAATCGCTGCACGCCATATCTATCTTCGCTGTCAAATCCACCCGCACTTATATGCTGAGGATAATAGAGCGCTGCAACCATAGTATTAAAACAATTTACCGACTTATACAGTCTTTCTAGCCAGTTTTCACTGTTATAAAGAACAATAAAATCATCTCCCCCTATGTGCCCTACGGTATCTTGTTTAACCGCGTGAAACTTTTGCAAACTGACCCCAAGGGCCAAGATAATTTGATCACCTTTAGCAAAACCGTACACATCATTGAAAGGTTTAAAGTTATCAATATCAAAATGAACCACTACAAATTGATTATTACTGGCGATTAACTGATCCAGACAGTCGTTGATAGGCACCAAACCCGGCAACTGGGTTAGGGGATTGGCATGCCTGGCCTGATTTACTTGCAATTCTGTTACTTGTCTTAGCAAATCAATGACGTGGCCGACTCCTAGAAAGGCACCCTCTCGACAAATAACAAAATCGTCCTCTTGTTGATAGCGCGCTCTAGATGTCACTAAGCGACTGACCTGCTCAATGCTCAAATTCGCCTCGACGATTAAAGGCTGGCTCTGCATCACCACGGCACTGGCTTTTTTGTGGGAGAAAAGATCTCGACCAAAGGGCTGGCTTAATTTCCCCTGGACATTATCACGAGTCACCAGCCCAAGAACGCTATCATTTTCCAGCACCGCGATAGAGTTTATATGTGGCTTGTCCTGAAATATAGACGCTAATTGAGCAACGCTTTGATTGGCATCGACGGCAATTTTATGTACCGACAAATGGTCGGCAGTTACCTTTTTTGCGACGGCTAGCTCTTGAATGACAATTAGTGCGCTGAGCTTTTTAGGGGGGCTAACTTGGGGGCGACAAAAATAGTATCCCTGAAAATAATCAATACTCAATTTGGATAAATATCGATACTCGGACTCCGTTTCTACTCCTTCGGCAATCACTTTACACTGCATAGATTTAGAGATTTCGACAAAAGATCGCACGAACTCTTGCTTGGTGATATCCAAATCAATATCTTGAATGAAATGTCGATCGATTTTAACGAACTCGGGACGGGACTGTGACCAGAGTCTCAACGAAGAGTACCCCGCACCCAAATCATCCAGAGCGATAGCGAGACCCATTTTTTGATAGTGCTTCAATGCTTTCAATAATAGTTTTTCATCGGTGCTGGGAAACTGCTCCGTCAGTTCAATAACAATCTGTGAACTATCCAAATTCAGTCGCTTCAGCAATGCTAAAGTCTGACCATTCTTGTGACCATCCTGCTCTAACGACTGGGGCGTAATATTTATAAACAACTTGCCGGGCAACTGTTGCTCGACAAAGCCAGTCACCGCTTTTTCACGGCATAAACACTCTATTTCACTCAGAAGATGGTGTTGACGAGCCTGCTCAAATAATTGCGTAGGAGAGTGCAAGGGACTATCAGAGGGGCCACGACTCAGCGCTTCGTAGGCAAAAATCTCGCCCGTGTATCTATCGATAATTGGCTGGTACAGGCTGGTAATGCCCTTAGTCAAAAGTATTTTTTGCAATTCTGCTAACATCTATGCACCTATCTGAACATTAAGCTAAAGTAATGCTTAGATTAAATGTCATTTCTATGACAGTTTAATGACACTGAAGGGAATCAACGACATAACTGTTAGTTTTCAGACTTCGGTGAATACCATCATCATAGAGGGGTCTGTTTGAGGTTCTTGGAACCTATAGGCATTCACAGATTTCCCGATAACCTCTTCTATCAGTAATTTTATTTTCATCGCTTTATCCATATCACTTCGATTGAAAAAAATATGGCTTGGAGAACGTTTAGTACCGTTCAGGGCCGGTACACTTTCCGCCTTTTCCATGGCTATATTGTACCCCTGTTCCTGAAAGATATAGGTAAGGGCCTCAGCCTCATGCTCTTTCTCGGGAAAATAGTAAATAATGATTTGGTAGTTTTTATTAGCGCTATCACCCAACACTACCGGAGTGGCTTGTTTATTTACCAGCAACGAATCCTGCTGGGTTAATAAAAACACCCCTGAGATCACTGCAACGAACACCGCTAAAACCAGCCAAAGCTGCTTTGAATTACTTCCCTGTTCACTCATATCGATCCTTGATAACTCTACATAGATTCAGTTAGTCAGCCCAATACTACTACGCTACCCACACACTGCACACATCTACTCTATTAAAACGGCTAGAATAAGCCCACAAATTCTTTGTGACTAATTAACAACAATCATTTATTAAACAACATCAACACTTTACGAATACTGAACCAACCTCATAAAATTCTCTGACGGAGATTATTTATCCAAAAAAAAGCCGCGCTTAATAACAAGCACGGCCTTTTTAAACAGCTTGTATCACTGCTTGATTATGGCTCTATTGGGAAAGTAGCCAAGGTGTGTTTGGTCATGCGTTTAGCGAGGCGCATCACCTGACAGCTATAACCAAACTCATTGTCATACCACACATAAATCACACAATTTTTACCACCTTCGGCAATAGTTGCCAATGCATCGACAATCCCTGCTGATCGTGACCCCACGAAATCAGTAGAGACAGCTTCAGGTGAAATACTGTAGCCAATCTGCTTTTGCAAACTCGAATGCTGCGCCATGTTTCGCAAGTACTCATTAAGCTCGTCTCGATTGACAGCCTCGCTTAAATTTAGATTTAAGATGGCGATAGAGACATTGGGTGTTGGTACCCGAATCGAACTACCAGAGAGCTTTCCTTCCATTTGCGGCAGTGCTTTAGACACCGCTTTAGCAGCACCGGTTTCAGTAATTACCATGTTGAGAGTGGCCGCACGACCACGACGATCACCTTTATGGTAGTTATCAATCAAGTTCTGATCATTGGTAAAGGAGTGAATCGTTTCGACGTGACCATTTTCTACCCCATACTCATCACACATTGCTTTAAGCACAGGTGTAATGGCATTGGTGGTACAGGATGCGGCTGAGACAATAACGTCCTCATCCAATACATCCTCATGGTTTACGCCCATCACGATATTTTTAATACCTTTACCGGGTGCGGTCAATAAAACTTTTGCCACACCAGGGCACTTAAGGTGCTGCCCAAGACTCTCTTCATCACGCCAGATACCGGTATTATCAA
>JABSRA010000032.1 GCA_013215445.1 Oceanospirillaceae bacterium | reverse complement strand
TTTCAGCCGTTACACCGGTAAGACCCAAGGCCGTTAGCTGCGCCAAGCTCGGCCCGCCGGCCGTGCCACTGTTCAGGGCTGCAGCATCCATTACCGCTTGTACCGCATCGGCTAAGCTTTGTAATTCGCTAATACTGTCCACATCGCTTTTGGTTTTACGGTCGATAACATCGCCCAATAACGCTAGCTCGTCGACATCATCCATGCCGGTGATACCCAGCGTACTGTAATCGCTTTGATTCGCCGCGGCTTCGCCTGCGCTACCGTCGGCGGCATTGAGGATCACCGCATAACTGTCAACCACCGCCTGTACTTCAGGGTGGCTGTCGCTCAGGCTAGTGCTCAAGCCTGCCATTGCATCGTTCACCGCCGCTAAGTTACCCGCAGCCACACCCGTGATTTGCGCATCGCTGTAAGTGCTGGTGGTCGGCGCGGTGTTGGCACCGG
This sequence comes from Oceanospirillaceae bacterium, assembly GCA_013215445.1. Lineage (GTDB taxonomy): Bacteria > Pseudomonadota > Gammaproteobacteria > Pseudomonadales > Balneatricaceae > Rs1. Next base: position 48,054 of record JABSRA010000032.1, on the reverse strand, counting down.
TATAGGCGCTGATCAGATCCAGCGCGGTGGCTGTTAACGTGGCCATTGCCTGCAGTTCACTTACACTATTGACCGCACTGCCGTCATCGGCGCTGGTCAGAATAGCCTGCTGGATGGCGCTTAGATTTTCATTAGTCACCCCGCTGATTCCCAGCGCAGTTAGTTGCGCCAGGCTCGGCCCGCTCGGCGTGCCGCTGCTCATTGCCGCAGTATTCATCACCGCCTGCACCGCATCCGCCAAATTTTGTACTTCGCTGATGCTGTCCACCTCGCTATTCACTTTGCGATCGATCACTTCACCCAACAGGGCTAACTCGTTGCTATCATCCATTCCAGTGATGCCGATGTTGGCGTAATCGGCCTGCAGTGGCGCGGTTTCACCGGCACTGCCGTCGGCGGCATTGAGGATTGCCGCGTAGCTGTCGACGATAGCTTGTACTTCTACTTGAGTATCGCTCTGGCTGCTACTCAAAGCGGCAATGGCATCGTTGATCGCACTCAGATTGGCACTGTTCACCCCGCTGACTTGGGCATCCGTATAGCTACTGGTGTTCGGCGTGGCATTGCCACCGGTATACGCGCTGATAAGATCCAACGCAGCGCTGGTGGCGGTGGCGATTGCCTGCAATTGGCTGAGACTGTTGACCGCACTGCCGTCATCACTACTGGCTAAAATGGCCTGTTGGATAGCGGCCAGGTTTTGGCTGGTCACACCGCTAATACCCAGCGCGGTTAGCTGCGCCAAGCTCGGCCCGGTGGGCGTGCCACTGTTCATCGCCGCGGTATCCATCACCGCTTGTACCGCATCTGCCAGGACTTGCAGTTCGATAATGCTGTCGACATCGGCGTTGTTATTGCGATCAATCACCTCACCTAACAGGGCCACTTCGTCGCTGTCGTCCATCCCGGTGATACCGAGGTTAGCGTAATCGCTCTGACTCGGCGCCGCTTCTCCGGCACTGCCGTCGGCGGCATTGAGGATCACCGCGTAGCTGTCGACCAAGGCCTGTATTTTGGCGGTACTATCGGTGGCATTACCGTCAATTCCCGCGCTGTTCAATGCGCTGTTGATTGCCGCCAGATTAGTGGCGTTGACCCCACTCACACCCGCATCCCCATAAACGCTCAAGCCAGGGGAAGTAGAGCTGGCACTATTCCCCTGAGCAGCACCGCTGAGACTAGTCAGAGCCGTTGCTGCGTTAGCCACGGCGCTGTTGACCAAGCTGTGCAAGTCGCCAATGTTGGCCACTGCGCTGCCATCGTTGCTGCTCATCTGCAATGCATTTTGCACCGCTATCAGGTTATCATGGGTGACCCCGCTCAGTCCCAGCAATGTCAGCTGCGCTCTGCTCGGCGTACCCGTGGCATCGGCTGCGGCGTTCATCACCGCTTGCACTGCATCCGCCAGCGCTTGCATTTCTACCAGAGTGTCGACCTCGGCACCGCTTTTTTCATCGAGCACATCGCCGAGCAAACTCACTTCACCGGCACTATCAATACCAATCACACCAATGGTGGCGTAATCTGAGAGACTGGGGGACGTACCATCGTTATCGATACCATCGGCCACCGTGAGGATGGCGTTATAGCTGTCGACCAAGGCCTGTAATTCTTCGCGGCTATTTGTGGCCTCGCCATTCACTGCGGCGCTGTTCAGGGCGCTATTGATCGCCGCTAGATTGGCGCCACTGATCCCAGTGACACCGGCGCTCAGGTAGGCACTTAATGCCGGGGTACTGTCGGTGGCACTATCGGCCTGCGCCGCCGCACTAATGCTGGCTAACGCGTTGGCGACGTTGCTGATGGCGGTATTGACCAGGCTGTTAAGATCATCCAAGCTGGCCACCGCACTGCCATCATCACTAGTACTTTGCAGTGCATTTTGTACCGCGATTAGATTGTCATCCGTGACCCCATTCAGGCCCAGCAGTGTCAGCTGGGCGCTACTCGGGGCGCCAGTGGTACCGGCCGCCGCATCCATGACCGCCTGCACCGCATCGGCCAGCGCCTGCACCTGATCGAGGCTCTGCACCGCATCCGTCGGGCGGGTGTCGATCACATCTCCGAGCAGGCTGACCTCGTTGGCGGTATCGATACCGCTAATACCTAAGTCACTGTAGTCACTTTGAGTCGGGCTGCTATCATCATCATCGATACCATCCGCCGCCGCCAATATTTTGTTGTAAGTATCCACAATGGCTTGAATTTCAGCCACTGTGTCCACATCGGTGCCTGTGATGCTGGCACTGTTTAGTGCCGAGTTAATCGCCGCCAGGTTGCCGTTGCTGATGCCGCTAATGCCAGCGCTGATATAGGTAGCCAAATCCGGGCTGGTCAGCGTGGCGCTATCATTTTGAGCGGCGTCGCTGATGGTGGTCAGGGCCAACTGGGTGGCCACTGTGGTGTTATAAATAAGCGTCTGCAGATCTTGCAGTGCGGCAATATCACTGCCGTCATCCTCTGTGGCTGCCAGGGCATTGAGGATCGCCGGCATGTTGCCCACTGTAATACCGGTGATCCCCAACAGTTCCAACTGCGCCTGGCTGGGGGTGCCTGCACCCGCCGCGCTGGCCAACAGTTCACTGATCGCATCCGCCAGCAATTGTAGTTCGCTGACACTATCAACATCGACGCGGTTTTTACTATCCAGCACATCGCCTAACAGCGATGCTTTAACACTGCTGTCTATGCCGCTAATCCCCAAGTTAATATAGTCCTGCTGGCTGGGCTTGGTGGCGTTATTGGCGCTGCCATCGGCCGCCGTTAATATGATGTTGTAGCTGTCGACGATCGCTTGAATTTCGATAAAACTATCCGTTTCGGCTGCCCCCACCTGTGCATCGTTGAGTACGCTGTTGATAGACGCTAGATTTGCGCCGTTAACACCGCTGATCCCAGCGCTACTGTAGGTCCCCAGTGTCGGGTTGCCAGCATTGGCACTGTCATTGTGTGCCGCATTCTGTATCTGCTGCAGAGCATCCTCTGCACTACTGATCGCGCCGTTGACCAGACTCTGTAATTGTGCCAAAGTCTGTATGGCACTGCCATCATCCGCACTGTCACGCAGCGCCTGTTGCACCGCCGCCAGCGTATCTGCACTGATGTTGGCAAAACCTAAACGCTCTAGCTGAGCCTGCGTGGGTAGCTCTGCAGCTCCCGCTACCGCATCCTGTAATGCTTGCACGGCATCGGCCAACTGTTGTATTTTACTCACAGTATTGACTTGCGCCGGACTTTTAATATCCAGCAACTCGCCGAGCAGTCCCACTTCAAAGGCGCTGTCGACCCCACTGATACCTAAGTTTGTGTAATCTTCTATTGCCGGGCTGACAGCGTCGTTATCGATGCCATCGGCAGCCAACAAAATCAGGTTGTAACTATCGACGATGGCCTGAATTTCCGCCACTGTGTTGACGTCACTGCCCGTCAGACCCGGCTGATTAAACACGGAATTGATCATCTCTTGGTTGGCGCTCGTCACCCCTGTGACACCGATGATACGATAGCTGTCCAAAGTGATCACTGCACCACTGGCACTGTTATCACCGGCCGCGTCAACGATGCTCATCAGCGCCGCAATCGCCTCATTCGTAACATTTTGCAAATCTAATAAACTGTGAATATTATCTTTATTATTAATAATATTATGCTGCACACCACTGATGTTATCTACCGTCAGGCCACTGATGCCTAAGTTTCTCAGCTCTATTAAACTGGGGACACGCCCACCATCGAATAACTTATAAAAAGCGTCGCGAAAGCTCTGAAAACTGGAATTATAAGAGAGTCCACTGAAAGTATTGTTGAAGGTTTGTGGCCTCAGAGAACTGTTGCTGTATGACTCTGCTAGCGGACGAATTTCCTCTGCAGTGCGCGTTACCCGCCCTGAATCACTGCTCTGATCTCCCGCTCTGGATACACGGTATTCCGAGTGACCTTCTCTGTATCCCGCAGCGGGGCTTCTTGGTTGCTGCGCCTCTGAATTCTGCGCAGCATCCTCCGATCGAGTAGGATTGGATTCTCCTGCATTAGTCGGTGCTATAATTTCGCTGCTAATCTTATCTATCAGAGGTACTGGGCCCTCCTCAGCGGCTGACAAATTCGGTCTCTCGGTCGGTACAGCAGCATCAGCTGCCCGCCCCTCTAACGAATTTTCTTCAGTGCTGGCACTGGTATTATCGGCACTATTGGGAGGGGTAAATACACCCTTTTGCGATTGCCACTGCTGCCCTTGAGCTAAACTGATACTCTGACCATTATTAAGAGTGACGACCACCGTTTGGCTTGTCTCTGATCCGGACAGTAGCGAATCACTATCAAGCGTATCCCCCACGATTAACACTTTAGCAATGCCCGATAAACCAGTGATGAGAATTTGTCCCTGAATCGAATTTACTACACCTACTAATGTTGCCATTCTTCTACCACCTAATAAGATTAACGCTAGATTAAGTGTAGTAGAGATTTTCAATTATTCTGGTTTAGGTTGGTAAAAAGTAATTAAATAATAGAGATTACCTTTGAGCGACAAGTGTTTAAAATTTAATCATAAATAATCAGTTTTTCATTTCACATTCAGCCATCAATACTCTGCATCAACATAGTTTAAGCGTCGCCAATAAAGTGCTTTTTTATCAGCATTATTTATTTATTAAACGTTAGCAAATAGTGACCGTTAATTAAAAATCTAACCAAACTAATGATGCTTAGCACTTGGTCATAATTGACAGGAGATGAAAAATTATTAGGCTCTACTAGTCCACATCATTAGAGTCTTACCGTTGTCTCGACTAGAACTTGGCTGCGGGTTATCAGTCGTGCATACCTCTTCGGCACACCAGATAAAGATCGAACCCTCCTTCAAGCAAGCGCCGAAAAATTCCCTAATATGCATAGTCGATAGTCTAGGTGACAAATACAGGCCGACTGGTTGGACTCAGACAGGGTGGCACTTAGCTTTGCTGTGAGCACCATGCCTGCATCTGGCATAGGCTTTTAAAATACATTAAAAGCCCGGCTGCTTTGTTTACTGGAGGTCGGTAGGAGGCACTGCCAGGTTGGGCACTACTATTGATAAATATAAATAATTCAGCTGATGTTGAGCTTTTGCCGGCAAGCAGGATTAATAATTCTTAATGATAGCGGCATGTTACGAAAATGTAACCTCACATAAAGCCACACTGCGCTATCAATGCAGCATTGAAATATGGCTGATTAGGAAAATCTGAGGAGAGAGTATTTAAGCTGAAACTGGATTTATTTTATGCGACTTTGGATAACATCCCTCGCAGGCGCGTTAGGCTTTATCTATAGAGGTAAAGCCACCGGTATAGTCTGAGAGTCGCCACCAAGAAACACCCATGATTAACCTAAAGATTGCGTGCAATGCAATCATTGTTGCCTGCAACCTTTAGTCTAGAAGATCTCTTCGCTGCGCAATACTTCCGCGTCAGTATCGGTTGCTTCTCGAACTTTGATACGGTCAATTTTTTCATTATCTTTACCGCGCTCAATAATGATCTCCACTCGGCGATTGGTGGCACGATTGGCCGCGGTATTATTCGGCACTAGCGGGCGGGTACTGGAGCGTCCCACTATTTCAAATTTCTTCTGCTGAATCCTGACATCGGCAAATATTTCATTGGCCACAGCGAGGGCGCGAGCCGATGATAGATCCCAGTTCGAGACAAATACTTTCCCATCAGCCGGCACATTATCAGTGTGACCTTCGATGCTAATTTTGCCTTTTATGCTCAACAGTAAATCACGGATTTTAGCGATAACCGGAATATAATCGTCTTTAAGTCTAGCCGACCCCGAGACAAACGAACCTTTTTCTTGAACGCGTATAATAATTTTCTTGCCGTCGGTTTCAATCTCAATACTACCCTCATCGATCTCTTGAGAGAGTACTGCAGCAAATTGTATGGCATCTCTCTTGGCCTGTTCCTTTTTCTGTTCTTCACGCTGCCGGTCAGCCTCTCCCTGTAAGCTATCTAACAGATCTGACTCGCCTTTTTCCGATCGAATATCCAAGGTATTCATATCATTATTGACGGTCATCTGCCGAATTTCATTGAGTGGAGTCGGCTCGGGGCGACCGGGGGAAAATTCTTGGGCAATGATGGAGGTTCCCTTGGGAACGTCTTCTACCTTAATTTGGTTCTGTACCCCAAAAGCCTCACGCATTGAGCCAGCAAGCTGCTTAAATTTAAGTACATCCATTTCTGAAAATGACAAAAGCAACACGAAAAAGCACATCAATAACGCCATTAAATCCCCAAAGGTGGCCAGCCAGGCTGGCAGACCGGGGACACAGACTGGACAATCTTCAGCTTCTTCAGACATCTTGGTTAATCCTCTTCCACTGGACGCTTTTTCTCCGGCAAGTAATTAAGCAGCATCTGTTCTATTACTCTCGGGTTTTGCCCCGCTTGAATAGCCAGCAGGCCATCGATAATTAAAGCCTGATTGAGTTCTTCTTCATCTCGTCGGATTTCTAGTTTATCGGCAATCGGCAATGCAAACATGGTCGCCAGCATTGAGCCGTACAATGTTGTCAACAGCGCTACCGCCATCGACGGGCCAATCGACTTAGGATCACTCATGTTCGATAACATTTGCACCAATCCAACCAGCGTACCAATCATGCCCATCGCCGGGCCAACATCACCTATTGCCTTAAAAATATTAATCGCGGCAGAGTGTCGGTCGGTGGTTAGTTTCTTCTCTTTATTTAACAGTGTTCTTACCACTTCGGGGTCGTGGCCATCCACCAGCAGTTGTATACCTCGGTTCATAAAATCAACACTGGCCTTTTTATCTTCCAGTGACAGTAGCCCACCTTTGCGAGCGGCATCTGCCATGTCGACGGTTTCAGCAATAATATCTTCAATTTTGACGGACTTAAACATAAATGCGTTGCCCATCACTTTACCGACGCTGAGAAATTGCGCCAAGGTAAATTTAATCAGTACAACGAAGGTAGCTCCCCCAATTACAATCAACATTGATGGAGTGTTAACGAAAACACCTAAATCACCCCCGGTGGCCATGGCGGCGATAACGATGCCGAAAGCACCTAACAAACCAACAATCGTGGCTATATCCACATGAAACTCCTTTAACTACAGTGCTCGCTGTATATCTGTTTTATTGATAATAACTGGGTGTAAATTTACTGTTGACGATGCGGGTTATCTATATCGTTGTTGTTTACTCAATGCCCTAGTTCGATAAAAAGTATATAAAAGAAAATTAAATCTGCAACTTTTCACTCTGCTGAGTCAGTGCTGCGGTAGTAGCGGTACGACAAAACATTTACTAAAAACCCTTACTTTCTCGCTAAGCTTCCCTAAGTTAATGATATATCGGCAGATACTATTACATATTGAGCTTTTGCTAGAAAACATATTCAATATAGCTTGTTCGGGGACAGCTGCATAGTTTAGCATTAGCTTTTTGCGAGACTTGATAACATTCAGTGCCTATTATTATCAGTACAAGGTATCATCCTCCTACACTTTAAAAGTACTACACAGGTAACACCATGACTTCCCGTAAAAAAGCCGTTTCTTTTGAGCACTCACTCGCAGATTTAGAAAATTTAGTGACAAAAATGGAGACGGGGGATTTATCGCTTGATGATTCTTTAATCGCTTTTGAAGAGGGAGTTAAACTCACTCGTCAATGTCAAACGATGCTCGACAAAGCTGAGCAAAAAGTGCACGTTTTAACCGAAAAAAACGGCGAGTTAGCCAGCGTCCCCTTTGATAGCGAGTAATACCTGTGGTGCTAACAGATACCTTAACCAATTACGCTACAAGGGTTGAGCAACAATTAGCTGTGCGCCTGGCGCATAGCTCTATCCAAGACTCACTGCAACAGGCCATGCGCTATAGTATTTTTAATGGTGGCAAGCGCATCAGACCAGCACTTGTCTACCTGGTCAATCAAACCCTCAAGGGTGATTTAAACAACGCCGATGCCGCCGCCTGCGCCATCGAGGCGATTCACAGTTATTCCCTAGTACACGATGATTTACCGGCGATGGACAATGATGACTTGCGTCGCGGCCTGCCAACTTGTCACATTAAATTTGATCATGCGACGGCTATTTTAGCGGGTGATGCCCTACAGTGTATCGGTTTTGAATGGTTGTGCGAGCAACAAAACGATTTATCACCAAACACTCAGTTACTCATGTTAAAAACACTCACCCGTGCCAGTGGTGATACTGGCATGGTGGCCGGTCAAGCCTTTGATCTTGCGCATGTCGATCAACCTTTAAGCTCAATCCAGTTAGAGAGCATGCATCGTCACAAAACCGGGGCACTGATCAACGCTGCCATTCAACTGGGAATACACAGTGCCAATACTGACATCGGTGTAGAGCGTCAAACCGCGCTACTTGCCTATGGCGATGCCATCGGACTGGCATTTCAAGTACAAGATGACATTCTGGACATCACTGCAGATACTCAAACGCTGGGCAAACCTCAAGGGTCTGATGAACTTGCGAACAAGCCCACCTACCCTTCTCTATTAGGCCTACAAGGCGCAAAGGATAAATTACAACAGCTCTATCAAGAGGCCTTAGCCGCTATTGAGTGCTTCGATGATAGCGCCCTAGCACTTCGCCAACTCGCCACCTATATAGTCGAACGCAACCACTAATGTACCACCAGATCCCAACTAACAAACCCTTTACCCCGCTACTCGACACGATTGATGACCCGAGTGACTTACGTAACATAGACAGCGCTGACCTGGATGAGGTTTGTCTGCAACTGCGCGCTTTCTTACTTTATTGTGTGGGCCAGACAGGCGGACACTTAGGGGGGGGGCTCGGGGTTGTCGAGCTTTGCGTAGCCCTGCATTATTGTCTGGATACGCCGCGAGATCACCTGATTTGGGATGTAGGGCACCAGAGTTACCCCCATAAAATTCTTACCGGCAGGCGAGAGGCGATGTTGAGCATCCGCCAACTCCACGGCTTACACCCTTTCCCACATAGAGACGAAAGTCCGTACGACGCCTTTGGTACCGGTCATTCTAGCACTTCAATTAGCGCGGCGCTGGGCATGTGTATTGGCGACAAACTCAATGCTCTGCCCTATAAAAGTGTGGCGGTGATTGGCGATGGTGCACTGACCGCAGGCCAGGCATTTGAAGCGCTCAATCACGCCTCCCATGTCAATGCTAATCTACTGGTGATTCTCAATGATAATGATATGTCGATCTCCGCCAACGAAGGGGGGCTCGCTAAGTACCTATCAGAAAAATTGAAAAACTCCCAAATCACCAACACCGCCCTTTTCGAAGCACTGGCATTTAACTACACTGGCCCCATAGATGGGCACGATTTGACGGTATTACTACCCGCCCTAACACAGGCGCTGAATAATCAGGGGCCACAGTTTTTACATATCATCACCAAAAAAGGCAAGGGTTATTATCCCGCTGAAAACGACCCCGTTGGCTACCATGCGATTTCGAAAATAGAGCCGATTAACCACAGCGTCAAAGCCCCTAAAAAGGTCAGTTTTGCCAATATTTTTGGTCAGTGGATGTTAGCGCGCGCCGCCATTGATACTAAACTGGTAGCGATCACCCCCGCCATGAAAGAGGGCTCTGATTTAGTCGCTTTTGCCGAGCGCTACCCGGAGCGTTTTTTTGACGTGGCCATTGCCGAGCAACATGCCCTGACCTTCGCCGCCGGCCTAGCCTGTGCAAACATCAAGCCGGTCGTCGCTATCTACTCCACCTTTTTGCAGCGTGGTTACGATCAGTATATCCATGATATTGCGATTCAAAATCTGCCGGTTATTCTGGCTATCGATCGTGCCGGTCTGGTCGGTCAGGACGGCGCCACTCATGCGGGCCTTTATGATATCGCCGCCCTGCGCTGCATCCCCAATACCATCATCATGACGCCCAGTGACGAGCAGGAATTGTGGCTAGCTCTCAACAGTGCCATGCACTTCAAGGGGCCGGTAGCCATTCGCTATCCACGTGGCAGCGGCAGCGGCAATCAAATAGAACCCGACCAAAAAATCGTCGAGTTAGGCTGCGCCAAGGTGCTGCGTCGCGGACAGTCTAAAATGGCATTACTCAACTTTGGCCCACTGTTGCCCCAGGCAAAAATTGTCGCTGAACAATACGACCTCAGCTTAGTCGACATGCGCTTTGTCAAACCATTGGATGAAGCGCTACTGATTAAACTAACAGAAGAGCATCAACACTTTTTTACGTTAGAAGACCACGCAATTGCCAGCGGTGCTGGCTCTGCGGTCAGCCAGTTACTGGCCGATAAAAACGTAACCTTTACCCATTTTGGCATCCCCGATCTATTAATCGCCCATGGTAGCAGAGAGCAACAACTGGCATATTGTGGCTTAGATGAGCAGGGATTGAGCAGCGCTATTGCGCAAAAGTTACGAGACCAAACAAACTAATTAGACTGCACTTTTTAGAGATGTGGGGGAGAGAAGAGAGAAATATTAGTATGGTAAGTCTTTCGCCGTTATTTCATCGACTAGCTTCAAACCCATACAAGCCACATCTCTGAGCAAAAAAATCGGCTGGGTTCGACTTTATAGTCTATGGTTTTTATAGCGTTAAGCATAGTAGCCCTCTCGATGACATTATCTTTGGCTAGCGAGGTCAAGCTAACGGGAGTCGGCAATGATTAGCCTCAAGATTATTCAGCACCGTGCCAATCTTGAATCCGGCGGTGACTGGGCTAGATACTACGCAGCCAATAGCCCTTAACTCTTAACTCTTAACTCTTAACCTTTAACCTTTAACCCTGCCTTTTCTAATCCTCTGCCTATAGTGACTCATGACCTGCGAGCCACAGTCGCTAAAATATCGAGAAACTATCAAAAGTACTTGGTTACCCTTAGTCCATCAAGTGCCCTAGCTTACCCGCTTTAGTCGCAAGGTAACTTTTATTGTGGCTGTTTTCACCCACTTTGATCGCCTCACGCTGGCTGACTTGCACGCCAAATTCTTGTAGGGCTTGAACCTTACGTGGATTATTGGTCATCAGTCGCACTTTTTTGATCCCAAAGTGCTTGAACATCGGCTGGCACATACTGTATTCACGCATGTCGGCATCAAAGCCCAGTTCCTCATTGGCCTGTACAGTATCGGCCCCTTGATCTTGTAGATGATAAGCTTTGATTTTATTGAGCAGCCCAATACCCCGCCCCTCTTGACGTAAGTATAATAAAATACCCCGACCTTCAGTGGCGATGCGCGTAAGCGCCTCTTGTAGCTGGAAGCCACAATCGCAACGCAAACTAAACAACGCATCACCAGTGAGGCACTCAGAGTGAATACGAGCCAACACCGGCTCATCACCACTGACATCTCCATAGACTAATGCAACATGCTCTTTACCGGTTGCCGGTTCTTCAAAACCCACCATGGTAAAAGTGCCCATCGGCATGGGAAGTTTGGATTCGGCTACAAATTTCACTGTCGTCGCTACTGCTTTATCACTCTTTGACACACACTACCTCTACACTCTTGGCTTTCAAACTCACTCACTCACTTCTGTATGTGGGAGCTTTATTCTTTTTTACAATTACCACGGACGAATTAAAGGCAGAAAATTCACCATCTGCAACCTTGCTACTTGCTTTGACCGCCAATTAGACACTTGATACCCAATATCTATCTGGTAATTTGTACTTTTCTACAATAAAAAATAATTAATTAAGTGCAGACAACCCAACGCCATTAACCCTGCAACAATGTCATCAACCATGATTCCCAGTCCACCACTAACATTCCTATCAATCCAATCGATGGGCCAAGGTTTTAAAATATCAAAGAATCTAAACAGTATAAATCCCAGTAACACCGTGGTAAAGCTCACGGGTATGGCGATCATGGTGATCCAAAAACCGACAAACTCATCCCAGACAATGCTCGGGTCATCATGCACTTGCATATCATCGGCCGTTTTCCCACACAGATGTACCCCGTAGGTACAAGCGGCGAGTACCAGTACTAAATACAACCATAAAGGCAACAGAGAAAGTAACAAGAACAGCGGTATAGCGGCTAAGGTGCCGAAAGTCCCAGGGGCTTTAGGCGCTAAGCCACTGCCAAAGCCAAACGCCAACAGATGAACCGGGTCACGCAGTCGCTGCGGTAATTTTTCTTTAAAGTCAAACTTCACAACCTACCTCTACCTTTTACTACTGACACAATATTATTACTCATTAGAAAAATGCTGAAAGCCTTGGGCTGTCACAGCCTGCCACTTATTATCTTGGAAAATTTGCAATCCCGACTCTTCAGTCACCACCCCAATTTCACACAGGGCAATGCCGGGCTCAGCCTGTTGTAACTCGCGTTGCAATAGGCGCCAATTTTCAGCGGACAAGGTGAAACAAAGTTCAAAGTCTTCGCCGCCGGATAGGGCCCAATGCAATGCTTTGTCACCGGCTATGTGTTTAAGTTGCGGGCTTAGCGGTATCGCGGCGCTATCTATTTTGCCACCCTTTTTAGAGCGGCTTAAAACATGTCCCAAATCAGCCAATAATCCATCGGAGATATCGATACAAGCCGTGGCGTATTTTTTAATCAGCAACCCGCTGGCAACTCTGGGAACAGGCCGATAGAATCTATCTAATAGATACTGTTGATCGGCATCGGGGGTTAGATGATCGAGTAAACTCAACCCCGCCCTGCTATCCCCCAGTGTTCCTGTTACACAGATCACATCCCCAGTATTAGCCCCACTGCGCAGTAATGCCTGCCCGCTGTCGACAAAACCTTGCACTTGCACACTCAGCGTTAACGGGCCTCTACTGGTATCTCCACCTGCCAAGGTAATTTGATAAGCCTGTGCCGCTGCCGACAAATTGTCGCTAAAACTCTGCAACCAAGGCTCAGACAACTCGGGAATGGTGAGCGCTAAAGTGAAATTATTCGGCGTCGCTCCCATGGCCGCCAAATCACTAACAGCAGCTCCTAATAATCGCCAGGCAATATCGGCTGGAGCGGTATCCTGAGTAAAATGCACTCCCTCAACCATAGTATCTATCGAAAATACTAACTGCTGGCCACGGGGAACGTCGAGAATGGCACAATCATCGCCAATGCCCATCACTAACTGATGGTTAGCTTTTACCGCATCGCTACTAGGGCGTTGAAAATACTGTTGTATCAGGGAAAACTCATCCATTTGGATTATTTTTTCCCGGCCTCAAAACGGGCTCTGATCTCAACCATACGCACTCGTTGCGCCAACTTATCCAAGATGCCATTAACATATTTATGAGAATCTGTGGCACCAAAGATCTTCGCCAATTCAACGCTTTCGTTGATCACCACACGATAGGGCACTTCAATGCGGTGGATTAGCTCGAAGCTACCAATACGCAGCACCGCTCGCTCAATAGGATCTAGATCATCCAGTGCTCGATCTAAAAATGGGCTAAAGGCTTCATCCAGCTCGGTGCTTTTACTGACGACACCCCGCAGGATTTCAGAAAATAGATTAGTGTCCGTCTGCGACATATCATTGTCGGTGCGAAACATGGCCTCAATTTCGTGTACTGGCTGTCCCGCCATCTGCCATGAATACACAGCTTGCACAGAAAACTTTCTCGCACTGCGACGCTGTTCTGTTTTAGACATCTTCTTTTTACGTTTAGCCGGTTTCTTGGTCGGGCTACTCTGCTTTTCTTCTGTCACTTTTCCTATGCCTCTAAATTGCGTAAAACGCTAACCATTTCAATGGCAGATAACGCGGCTTCAGCGCCTTTATTACCTGCTTTTGTACCTGATCTTTCGATCGCTTGTTCGATGCTATTCACCGTTAAAATTCCATTGGCGACTGGGATGCTAAAATCCATCGCCACTTGTGCAATACCTTTTGAACTCTCACCCGATACGTATTCAAAGTGAGGAGTGCCCCCGCGAATAACCGCACCGAGTGCAATGATTGCATCGTCTTGCTTTTGCGCGGCTACTTTTTGTACGGCCAGTGGAATTTCGAATGCACCCGGCACCCGCACCACTCTCACATCACTGTCTTTAATACCATGGCGCTTGAGGGTATCCAACGCGCCCGCCAATAGGCTTTCAACCACAAAAGCGTTGAAACGTCCCACCACAATGGTATATTTTCCAGCACCTGAGACAAAGTCCCCTTCTATAATTTTCACTGACATTTAATACACCTTATTCGCAAGTAATATATTCACTAATCTCTAGATCAAACCCGGAGATCGCATTAAATTTAATTTGTGAACTCATCAATTTCATTTTACCTACCCCTAGATCTCGCAGTATCTGCGAGCCAGTCCCCACCGTTAGATAAGCGCCACTAGCGCTATAATGTGCCGGTGCAGGGCGTTTATTTTGTCTGGCTAATAACCGCGATAAAATGATCGAAAAATCTTCTTTTTGTTCGTTATCTAGCAGGATTACCACGCCACTTTCTTCCATGGCCACTCTCTTCAAGGCACTGTCAACGCTCCAGTGCTTGCCGCTGCCAATACCGACCATGTCACGCAGTTCATCGCCACGCATATTGACTCTGACTAGCGTGGGTTCACTCGCCTTTATCTGACCTTTAACAAACGCCAAATGCGTGACATTTTGAATAGAATCCGCATAGGAAATACAGTTAAACTCACCGTATTTGGTCATGATGACTGACTCACTCACCCGCTCTATAGTGTGCTCATTCGCCGCTCGATACTGAATCAAATCGGCGATAGTGCCAATTTTCAAGGCGTGCTTTTGAGCAAACAGCTCCAACTCAGGTCGCCGCGCCATAGAGCCATCATCGTTCATTATTTCAACGATAGCAGCCGCGGGAATTAATCCCGCCAATCGAGCCAAATCACAACCTGCCTCAGTGTGCCCCGCTCTGCGCAACACGCCACCGGGCTGTGCCATCAACGGAAATATATGCCCAGGTTGCACTATATCTTCTGGCAGCGCATTAGCCCGAACCGCACAGCGGATTGTCTGTGCGCGATCTGCAGCAGAGATACCCGTGGTGACACCTTCTGCAGCCTCGATAGAAACGGTGAAATTAGTTTCAAACGCGGCGCCGTTGCTCTTCACCATCAACGGCAAGTTCAGCTGTTCACAGCGCTCGCGCGTCAGGGTCAGACAAATTAAGCCCCGGGCGTGAGTTGCCATAAAATTAATATCTTGCGCAGTGACTTTTTCTGCGGCGATAACAATATCACCCTCGTTTTCACGGTCTTCGTCATCCATTAAGATAACCATCTTTCCGCGGCGGATATCTTCGATGATTTCTGCTGGGCTATTTAGCTCCATGATGTATATCCTCTAAACTCAATATTACTGTGCAGCTGCTCAACGTTGCCCGCTACCTGCCATCTCATTTTAAAAAACCAAACTCGGCTAACTTAGCCATATTTAATCCGGGCTTTGGCAATTCATTATCACCACTTGGCGGCAGTCGTGGCTCTAACAATCGCTCCAAATAACGGGAGACGATATCAACTTCTAAGTGTATTTTGTCACCGACTTGGTAATCAGCTAACAGCGTATTTAGTGCAGTATGTGGCACAATATTCACGCTGAAAGTATTTTCCTTAACCCCATTGACGGTTAGACTCACACCATCGAGGGTAATTGAGCCCTTACCTGCAATAAAATGCGCAATTGCAACGGGCGCACTGATCATATAATTTATCGATCGAGCATCTTGACTGCGCTGGATAATTTCACCCACACCATCCACGTGGCCAGTCACCATATGCCCACCCATTCGCGAGCTGGGTAACAGCGCTTTTTCTAAATTCACCTTAGCACCCACAGTGATACCAGCGAACAGGGTGTGACTTAGTGTCTCTACAGAGACATCGGCGCAAAAACTAGCAGAGTCCCTAGAGATAACCGTCAGGCAGACACCATTGGTGGCGATGCTATCGCCAATGGCCACATCAGACATATCTAATTGCCCAGTGTGCACCGTTAGCTGGATGTCGCCCCGCTGCATTTGCACCGCACCAATACAGCCGATTGCCTCTATTATACCTGTAAACATTTACTTATCCGCTGTGGCGCTAATGGTTGATGCAGACTCATAAGTGAGGCGAATATCATCGCCAATCACAGTATGATCCACTAATTTTAAGCGCTGTTGCTGCTGCATTTTGTCTTTGTCGATCGCCAGTAAAGGCCTGGCACTGGCGCCTAAAATAGTCGGGGCCATATAGACGATAAGCTGATCAAATAATTGCCGATCGATAAAACTTCCCGCCAGGGTGGCCCCCGCCTCAACCAATACATTATTACAGTTTTCCTCGCGGGCTAAATATTCTAGTAACGCGGTTAAATCAATCCTCGAATCAACCCCCGGCAGTGAAATAACATCGATATCGCCCTCGGTAATAGGCCCGCTGACGACCCGTAACGTGCGCCCTGGCTGCTGTAATATTTTTGCATTCTTAGACAGCCGATTGTTGGAATCTAACACCACCCGCAAGGGTTGCATCTGCCCGATCAAGGCTAAATCTTCTTCACTGAGCGTTACATCAAGTTCAGCGGGCCGCACGGTTAATGATGAATCATCTTGTTCAATCGAGCCAATACCGGTGATAATAGCGCAGCTGCTGGCGCGCAGTCTCTGCACATCTGCTCTTGCGGCGCTGCCGGTAATCCACTGGGATTCCCCACTTTGCATGGCGGTGCGCCCATCTAAACTCATCGCCAGCTTAACCGTCACTCTGGGTAATTGCTCACTCATGCGCTTAATAAAACCTAGATTTATCTGCTCAGCCTGGGCTTGCATCAACCCCACAGAAACCTCGATGCCCGCCTCTTCAAGTAATCTAACACCCTTTCCAGACACCAGCGGGTTAGGGTCTTGCATCGCACACACAACTCTGCCGATCTTGGCTTCAATCAATGCAAGCGCACAGGCACCAGTTCTACCCGTATGTGAGCAAGGCTCTAAAGTAACGTATGCGGTCGCACCTTGGGTCTGTGATAAGTTTAACGTCGCCAGCGCATTGACTTCAGCATGGCTATCTCCTGCCCGACGATGATAGCCAACGGCTAACACTTGATCATTTTTAACGATCACACAGCCCACATTCGGATTAGGTCTGGTCGTATAGATGGCTGACTTGGCCTGGCGAATAGCCAGTGTCATAAACTGATTGTCTGAGAGACTATAAAGTGACTGCATGAGCTAGGCTAGTTTAGCTGATCTGAGGAAATTGCGGTTTCTTTGACTAATTTATCAATTTCTGTTTTGAATTCACTGACATCTTCAAAACTTCGATAAACAGAGGCGAAACGCACGAAGGCCACTTGGTCTAGTTTGCTTAGCTCTGACATGACAGCTTCACCAATGGACCGAGCAGGTACTTCTCTGTCTCCAGAGGAGCGAATTTTCAATTTTACCCGATTGAGTAACGCTTCAATTTGCTCGAGACTAACCGGACGTTTCTCCAGCGCCCGTAAAATACCCGCACGTAATTTGCTTTCATCAAAAGGCTGACTAGAGCCATCAGATTTAAGCAACCTAGGCATTAAGAGTTCGGCGATTTCAAAAGTTGAATAACGTTCATGACAGGAGACACACTCTCGACGACGTCGTACTTGCTGCCCATCGGCAACTAATCGAGAGTCGACAACTTTTGTGTCTACCGCAGTGCAGAAGGGACAATGCATAATAAAATCCTGTCAGAAAGAGCGATTTGTTAGTTATCAAATAGATACAAAAAACCCAACAAATATGAGGGCATATATTTCAATATAAGCGCGCCATTGTACCTCAGTTACCTTGAACTGGGTAGCTGTGCGCCCAATAGATAAGATTATATTATTATGTTGATGTAAACACACGGGCGCGGTGGCACTTCTGCGAGTGCGCGGGTGATTTTATTTGGCGCGCGAAACAGTGCACGCCAAGCGAAAAAGATATTATCAGCACTCATTTTTCTCTACCTCGCAACGAAAACCTGCATGCGCTGATTACATTTTACCCTGTATTGACACTGCTGGGTGTTGATATTAGAGAATAATTTTGCGCCTATAATCACTCAATGGCACTTGTAAAAAAGCGGCGAGTGCCCCGGCGTCACTATTCAATTGTTCAAAATTGTTATGATTTAAAATATTGATTCTGCGGCCATGCTTGGTCAACATATTTAGCTCGTAACAGTAATAGCTTAACGCCTGTTTACGCACCACCATCTTATTGTTGATTTGCAGCGAGATTATGTGTTCGAGTTTGACTTTTCGATCCCTTTTATTATCGAACAACTGACTGTTTTTATCAAAACTTGCCCGCTTTAAAAAAGGTTGCATTAAAGACACTCCAAAAGTGAAAATGGCGATACCGAAGCCGCCCACAAAAATAGCCAAGTCCATTTTTTGCGAATGCAGCAAAATATAACTCGCCAGTGAAATCAAAAAAAAGCCGACCACTATATAGACAAAGCAAAACAGCATCGCACTAATGGTCGGTTTAAGGTAGGCCACTTGTTCAGCTACTATCAATTTATGGGATAGAAACTTAGGACCGTCTTGGATCAATGTGCGCTCTAATTTAATTTCGCAACTTATCGGCTCGTTCATCATACCTCCCTTTACAACATCTGTATCCGGCCTTGGATAAAGTAAAAAACCCGCCTGAGCGGGTTTTAAAAAGCTATTTTAACCGCTTAGTCGAACCTTTTAATCTCACCTGAGTAGACTCTGGCAATGAAAGACTTGAGCTCTTTCTTCACCACGGGCATCAACAAGTACAAACCCGCAATATTGAAGATAGACATGGCAAAAATAGCCGCGTCAGAGAAGTCGATAACCGCACCGAACTGAATCGTTGCACCCACTACGACAAAGAAGCAGAACAATACTTTAAAGATCAACTCAGTCTTAGCGCCCTCACCAAATAGGTAAGTCCAAGCCTTTAGCCCGTAATATGACCAGGAAATCATGGTGGAAAACGCAAACAATATAACCGCTAGCGCCAGAAAATACTTAAATACTTCTGCCGTTTCAGTGAAAGACGCCGCCGTCAGTGTCACACCCGTTAGACCCGTTCCATCAAATGGCCCGGCATTTAGACCGGCAATCGTGATCACCAATGCGGTCATAGTACAGATAACGACCGTATCAATGAAGGGCTCTAGTAGCGAGACTAAACCTTCAGTAATTGGCTCTTTGGTCTTTACCGCAGAGTGAGCGATTGCAGCGGAACCGACCCCCGCTTCGTTGGAGAATGTGGCGCGTTTTAGCCCCTGAATCAGTGCGCCGATAAAGCCACCGACCACACCCGCACCGGTAAAGGCACCTTCAAATATCGCGGAAATAGCCGCCCCCAGTTGATCGAGGTTTGCGCCGATAACGATCACCGCCATCCCCACATACAAGACCGCCATCCAAGGTACGATTTTTTCCGTCACGGAGGCAATTGAGGGCATGCCACCGACAATGACCGAAAACACCAGTGCAGCGAGCACCAAACCGGTAATAACACCGTACTCACTAGGCACATCAAAGGCATAAGTTAGCATGGCATGTGCCTGGTTAGCCTGGAACATGTTGCCACCACCAAAGGAGCCCAGAATACACATCAGCGCAAAACCAACGGCAAGGAACTTACCTAAACCACCTAAACCGCGCTGCTCTAGGCCTTGGCTGAGATAGTACATAGGCCCACCAGAAATAGCACCTGAGGGTAAAACAGTTCGATATTTAACCCCGAGCGTACACTCACAGAATTTTGAAGCCATACCCAACAGACCGCAAATTATCATCCAAAATGTTGCCCCTGGGCCACCGATCGCCAGCGCTGCACCGACACCGGCGATATTACCTAAACCCACAGTGCCAGACAGAGCCGTAGTTAAAGCCTGAAAGTGAGAAACTTCACCTTCATCTTGCGCGTTCGGGTCGGTATATTTTCCTTTAACGATATCAATGGCCATACCGGCACGTCTAAATTGAATAAAGCCAAAATACACGGTAAATATTGCCGCCGCGAGCAGCAGCCAACCCACGATGAGTGGAAAGTTAGCCTCTCCAATCGGTACACTTTTGAATACAGCACTGACGAACCAGCCTGTATAATCGTTAAAAAAACTATCGACCCCTTTACTGATAGCACTGATAGTTTCTTTGAAGCTTGCTGATTCTTCTGCAAATACTGATGTGCTAAACATCAGCAGCACAGCAGCGAGAAATTGCGTTATTTTAATCATAGTTTCACCATGGTTTGTATTAAGGTTTTTTTTATTCGTTTACGTGCATGACCACTGCATCATAAATTCAGTCTCGAAGAATGTCTAACTGTATTCACGTTAAGTTCATAGTTCAGAAAAAAACTAAACAGTATTTCGCAGCAAAACCACTAGCTGCGAGCTGTCATTAGCTAAAGGCACTCAATCAAACTTTTTTATCGCCCCTGAATCCACTTTAGCGATAAACATCTTTAATTCACGTTTAACAATAGGCATCAGGAAATACAGGCCGATGATATTAAAAATAGACATGGCAAAAATAGCCGCATCGGAAAAATCGATAACGGCACCGAACTGGATAGTTGCCCCGATGACGATAAACACACAAAAAATAGCTTTAAACACCATTTCACAGCCTCTACCTTCGCCGAACAGGAATGTCCAAGCTTTTAGCCCATAATAAGACCAGGAGATCATGGTTGAAAAGGCAAATAAGATCACGGCGAAAGCCAACAGGTATTTAAAAATATCCGCCGTACTGGTAAACGAAGCCGCTGTCAGGGTGACACCCGTCAGAGCCTCGCCATCAAAAGGCGCAGTATTTAGCCCGGCGATCGTAATCACCAGCGCCGTCATCGTACAGATGATAACGGTATCAATAAAAGGCTCTAGCAGTGCGACTAGCCCCTCGGTTACCGGCTCTTTCGTTTTAACCGCTGAGTGCGCGATGGCAGCGGAACCTATACCCGCCTCATTTGAAAAAGTCGCGCGCTTCAGCCCTTGAATTAACGCACCAATAAAACCACCGGCCACGCCAGCACCGGTGAAAGCTCCGCTGAAAATAGCACTAAACGCCGCACTAATTTGATCGAGATTAGCACCGATTACCACCACCGACATGCCCACATAGAGTACCCCCATCCAGGGAACTATTTTTTCTGTCACCGCTGAAATTGCAGTCATGCCACCACTGATGACGGCAAAAACCAATCCGGCAAGTACCAGTCCTGTCAACAGTCCATATTCAGCGGGAACACCGAACGCATATGTGAGCATCGCGTGTGCCTGGTTGGCCTGGAACATATTGCCGCCACCTAAGGAGCCTAATATGCACATCAGAGCAAAACCTACCGCCAGTACTTTGCCTAAACCAGCAAAACCGATTTCTGCCATACCGTCACGCAAATAATACATTGGACCGCCAGACACTGCGCCCGATGGCAGCACCACTCGATACTTAACGCCCAGGGTACACTCACAAAATTTAGATGCCATGCCCAGCAAGCCACACAAAACCATCCAAAATGTCGCACCTGGGCCACCGATCGCCAAGGCGACACCAACCCCCGCAATATTACCCAGACCTATGGTGCCCGACAACGCCGTGGCTAGCGCTTGGAAGTGTGAGACCTCGCCCTCATTTGTACTGTTCGGATCTGTGTATTTACCACGCACAATATCAATGGCCAATTTCGCTTTGCGAACTTGAATAAAACCAAAATACCAGGTAAAGATGATCGCTGCCAACACCAGCCAACCAACAATCAGCGGGAACTGTGTTCCGTCTACAGGGACGCTAAAAAAAACCAGTTCAACGAATCCATTTAAGTACTCTTTAAAAAAACCATCAACCCTTGAGCTGATCTGCCCTATCACACCGGCAAAACTACTGGCTTCATCCTCTGCTGCTGCTCGATTAGCCCAAGCTAACATTAACATTGAGATTACAAATTTAATGCTGTTCATATATATTTTCCAAAGTGTATAGTGCGACCAAATAGCAGCGATAAAAACGCGCCCGAATCATACAGACACACACCCTTTATATCCATACAACAGCAAGCATTTTATTATTTCAGGATAATTTGCTGCATACAGCTACTCTGGCATTTAAAAAACCCATGATTATAAAAAATAACCTGAACAACCTACCCAATATATTGCTGGTAGTGTTCGACCCAATAAAAAAACTAGCAAAAGCCTAAATCCGAGTAACAGCACATCTATTGGAAATTATTTGTACCCTTTGTTATACCGGCGTGCGACGACTAGTGAGTGATCATTCAAAAACAAGGTCGTAGCGAGGAGGTAGCAATGGCTTGAGGGGTTCGATAGTCGATATACGCGTTTGATCACCCCAAATAACCACATCTACTGGTTAGCAGGTGGAGCCTACGCAGTAGACAGCTGTTTCTGCATGGTCACTCATTAGCTGCAGCCTACCAAACATTTACCGTTCGCTCTTTCAATTCGGCATCTAACCGACCCGCACTATGACCACTCAACTGTGTGGCATTAATAGCCAAAATTTATGCAAAAAAAAGGCGCTCTAAAAGCGCCTTTGGTTAATTTGCTAGTTACTGGTAAACGGGAAGGCGCTTACAAATACCCAACACTTGCTGCTTAACACGTGCAATCACAGCTTCATCGCCCATGTTATCTAATACATCACACACCCAATGAGTCAGCTGCGCCGCATCATCAGCGTTAAAACCGCGACGGGTGATGGCGGGTGAGCCGATACGCAATCCCGAGGTAACAAACGGAGAGCGAGGATCGTTAGGCACGGAGTTTTTGTTTACCGTGATATTTGCCCGGCCCAGCGCTGCATCTGCATCTTTACCTGAGTATTCCTTGCCGATTAAATCAACCAGGAACAAATGGTTTTCAGTACCACCGGAAACGACGTTGATACCGCGCTCTATAAATACTTCTGCCATTCTCTGAGCATTGAGCACGACCTGCTGTTGATATTCTTTATATTCAGGTTCCATCGCCTCTTTAAAGCAGACCGCTTTGGCGGCGATCACATGCATCAGCGGACCACCTTGAGACTCGGGGAAAACAGCAAAGTTTAACTTTTTCGCCAGCGCTTCATCGGCATTTGCCAGGATCAAACCACCGCGGGGACCGCCTAAGGTTTTGTGCGTCGTGGTTGTCACTACATCGGCAAAAGGCACTGGCGTGGGATAAACACCCGCGGCAACCAAACCGGCAACGTGGGCCATATCGACAAACAGATAGGCACCCACTTTATCGGCAATTTCTCTAAAACGCTGCCAATCGACAATTTGCGAGTAGGCAGAAAAACCGGCGACGATCATCTTTGGCTGGTGTTCTACTGCCAGACGCTCGACCTCATCGTAATCAATCCTACCGGTATCAGGATGTAATCCGTACTGAATGGCATTATAAATACGCCCTGAAAAAGAAACCGCGGCACCGTGAGTCAAATGACCACCGTGGGCCAAGCTCATACCCAGTATCGTATCACCAGGCTTACAAAGAGCCATATACACAGCGGCATTAGCCTGAGATCCAGAGTGCGGCTGCACATTGGCGTAACTGACACCAAACAATTCTTTAGCACGGTCAATCGCGAGTTGCTCGACAATATCAACATATTCACAACCGCCGTAGTAGCGTTTCGCAGGGTAACCTTCGGCATATTTATTGGTTAAGCCAGAGCCTTGAGCCTGCATCACCCTTGGGCTAGTGTAGTTTTCAGAGGCAATTAGTTCAATGTGCTCTTCCTGGCGTTGCTCTTCAGAGCACATCGCCTCCCACAGGTCTTTATCGTAACTTTCAATTGACATTTCTTTGCTAAACATAACCCCATCCCCTGCAATATTCGCCGTTAAGCACCTAAATAATCTATCCCGTACATTACCTGCAAAGCCGTGATAATAGCGAGGCTAATGGTTGTACAGACCCCTGCGACTGAACTGCGTATTGATCTGTCCAGTGACATGGCAATAAAAGCCTGTAAACAACAGTAGCAAGCTGCCCACCAGCTATAGCCTGTAAGGTTCGGGCTATCTGTTCCCACTGAATAAACACTGCTAACCAGCGGCTTATTCAAGCTGCACATTATACCTAGTTGCCACTCCCAGATAACACTAATCTCGGCATATTTGGTCTTTTTTTACACTTATTGACGGTTGCACCCATCCTTTGTGCTAATATTTTCAGCAATTCACTCTCCCTACTCTATCTCCTCCTAAAAAAGATTTATCCACTTGATCTTTTACGTTAAAATAGCTGCCATTATCCACCTTAGCGGTTAGCGTTAACCGTACCCATACGAGAACATACATGAAAGCAATTCGCTGGCTACTGGGCCGAATCATCCTCAGTATTGATTTTTTAACCACTCCCAAGGGATTAACCAGAGCCATAGACGAGCAAAAAGATGTCGACTCTGCCACCGAGAAACTGGCGTTATATCAGTTTTCCGCCTGCCCTTTTTGTGTAAAAGTGCGTCGTTCAATGAAACGTTTATCGCTGGATATCGAGCTGCGTGACGCCAAAATTGCCGGCCAGCATCGCAACGAGCTTGCCGAGCAAGGTGGTAAAATTAAAACTCCCTGCCTGCGCATTGAGCAGGTAGATGGCAAGATTACCTGGATGTACGAATCCACTGACATCATCCAGTATCTTGAACAACAATTTAGTCCAAAAAGCATTTAAGCCACCCATTAAAGAGGCAATTATTATGGCTCAATACGTCTTCAGTATGAACCGTGTCGGAAAGATCGTTCCGCCCAAACGGCAGATTCTGAAAAACATCTCACTCTCGTTCTTCCCCGGCGCCAAAATCGGCGTACTGGGATTAAACGGTTCTGGTAAGTCAACCTTACTGCGCATTATGGCGGGGTTAGACACAGACTATATCGGTGAAGCTCAGCCTATGCCGGGAATCAAGGTCGGCTATCTGCCGCAGGAGCCACAATTAGATGAGACAAAAACGGTCAAAGATATCATCGAAGAGTCAGTGGCCGATGTAAAAGAGGCACTCGCCGGATTAGATGCGGTTTACGCGGCATACGCAGAGCCCGACGCCGACTTTGATGAGCTAGCCAAGCAACAAGCGCGCTTTGAAAACTTGATCGAAGCCAAAGACGGGCACAACTTACAAATAATGCTCGAGCGCGCCGCCGATGCCATGCGCCTGCCACCTTGGGATGCTGAAGTTAAGCATTTATCCGGTGGAGAGCGCCGCCGTGTCGCACTCTGTCGATTATTGTTAGACAAGCCAGACATGTTATTGCTGGATGAGCCTACCAACCATTTGGATGCAGAATCAGTCGCCTGGATTGAGCGCTTTTTACAAGAATATAGCGGTACTGTGGTGGCGATTACCCACGATAGATATTTCCTCGACAATGCTGCTGGCTGGATTTTAGAGCTTGATCGCGGCCAGGGCATCCCCTATGAGGGTAACTACTCATCTTGGCTCGAGCAAAAAAATCAGCGCCTGCTCCAAGAGGCAAAGTCTGAGGTGGCCCACAACAAAGCCGTCGCAGCGGAGCTAGAGTGGGTTAAGCAGGGGCAAAAAGGCCGTCAAGCCAAGTCCAAGGCCAGATTGCGCCAATTTGAAGAAATGAATTCAAAAGAATTTCAAAAACGCAACGAAACACAAGATTTGTACATTCCACCGGGACCAAGACTCGGTGATCAAGTAATAGAAATATGCAACGCCAGCAAATCTTTTGGCGACAAAATACTGTTTGAAGATCTTAATCTGACGATTCCCCCCGGGGCAATTGTCGGGATTATTGGCGG
Organism: Oceanospirillaceae bacterium; assembly: GCA_013215445.1. GTDB lineage: Bacteria > Pseudomonadota > Gammaproteobacteria > Pseudomonadales > Balneatricaceae > Rs1. Next base: position 22,285 of record JABSRA010000032.1, on the reverse strand, counting down.
TAACGGTGCCGGTAAATCCACGCTGTTCAAGATCATTAACGGCGAGCAGTCACTGGATAGTGGTGAGATTAAAATAGGTAGCTCAGTGCAGCTATCCTACGTCGATCAGGCGCGCAGCCTAAATGATGAAAAAACGGTTTGGGAAGAGCTATCCGATGGTCAAGATGTGATCACCATCGGCAACTACACCACCTCATCTCGCGCCTACTGTGGACGCTTTAATTTTAAGGGATCTGATCAGCAAAAAAGAGTGGGAGACTTGTCAGGAGGTGAGCGTAATCGCCTGCATTTAGCCAAGTTGATTAAAAGCGGTGGCAATGTATTACTGCTCGATGAACCGACCAACGATTTAGACATCGAGACACTGCGCGCTCTGGAAGAAGCCCTATTGGCCTTCCCTGGATGTGCCGTGGTGATTTCTCACGATCGCTGGTTCCTAGATCGCATCTGTACTCACATGATCGCTTTTGAAGGTGAATCAAAGGTCAACTTTTTCACGGGTAACTATACGGAATACGCTGAAGATTTTAAAAAGCGTCACGGTAAAGATCACCAACCGAAACGCATTAAATACAAGCGCATCGGCTAGTATCTGAACATCACACCAATACTATTCTAGTATTGGTGTTCTTCTCCCCGTCTGCTTAAACGTGCAAATTTCATATTTGATGATATAGTCAATAGTGTGTAACTGAAATATTACTGGCTGTTATTTTCAAGGAGAATATTTTGAACGACGACACCACTGAGCGACGCAATTTTTCAAGAATTGAATTTGATGGACAGTGCATCATCAATTTCGACCGCACTTTATACAGCGCACAACTGGTGGACATTTGCCTCACCGGGGTACTGGTACAAGCCATGCAAAAAATATCCATTGGCACCGCACAGAGCGCCAGTATTTCCATTGAATTACTCAACGCCACTAATATTGATATGCTGGCGACACTGGTTAAACGTGAGCAAGACTTACTGCATTTTCGCATAGACAACATCGACTTAGAGAGCACTATTCACTTGCGCCGGCTACTAGAGCTCAATCTCGGTGACGCCAGTTTGATCGAGCGAGAGTTGCATCAACTAACCCAGAGTCACAGTGAAAAAAAATGACCCGCGCTATTTAAGCGCTTAATTAGTAGCTTTTAAATCGCATCTAATGCATCGGTCAATTTCACTACACCGATAATTTCCATACCCTTTACGCCGCCTTTAGGGACATTCGCGCGAGGCACAATCGCTCTCTTAAAGCCGTGTTTGGCTGCCTCTTTAATACGCTCTTGGCCATTGGGTACCGGCCTGATCTCTCCCGACAAACCCACTTCACCAATCACCATTAAATCTTGATCGAGCACTCTATTTTTAAAACTGGAGACCACCGCCAACAATAGCGCTAAATCAGCGCTGGTCTCTAAGACCTTGACCCCACCTACCACGTTGACGAACACATCCTGATCACCCAAGTGCAATCCACCGTGACGGTGCAAAACCGCCAGTAACATCGCCAGTCGATTACTGTCTAGGCCCACCGTGATGCGCCGTGGATTACTCATATGTGACTCATCCACCAGTGCTTGTATCTCGACCAGTAGAGGTCTAGTACCCTCCCAAACCACCATTACCACACTGCCGGGGCTAGGCTCATCTCCACGACTCAAGAAAATAGAGCTGGGATTTTTCACCCCTTTTAAGCCCGTTTCCAGCATCGCAAACACCCCGAGTTCATTCACTGCACCGAAACGATTTTTATGACTGCGTAAGGTTCTAAAACGACTATCCGCAGAGCCCTCTAATTGCAGTGAGCAATCAATAATATGCTCTAACACCTTGGGACCTGCCAGCGAGCCGTCTTTCGTAACATGTCCAACTAAGAACAAGATAGTACCAGTCTGTTTGGCAAAGCGAGTTAATTCCGCCGCCGATTCGCGCACCTGCGACACCGACCCCGGCGCAGAAGTGACCTCACTCATGTGCATCACCTGAATCGAATCTATGACCATAACCTTGGGCTTTAATTCAGCTGCCGTCTGACAGATAGCTTCGACGCTAGTTTCAGAGAGCATATTGAGCTGCTTTGGTTGCAATTTTAAGCGGTGCGCACGCATCGCCACTTGCTGTAGTGACTCCTCACCCGTGACATACAAAGTAGAGACGCTCTCTGCCAAGTGCGCCATGACTTGCAGTAACAACGTCGATTTACCCGCCCCTGGATACCCGCCGATTAAAATAGCAGAACCCGGCACCAAACCTCCACCGAGCACTCGGTCTAATTCCGCACTACCACTGGCTAATCTTGGCACCTTGGATAAATCCACTGAACTGAGATTAATCACCCGGTCAGTGGTCCTACCCACATAACCATCATAGCGCGGTTTAGCTTGTGCGATAGCCGCGCCTAAGCGCACTTCAGTCACCGTATTCCACTCTTTACAGGCGCTGCACTGCCCTTGCCACTTCGGATAATCTGCACCGCAATCGCCACAGACAAATGCCGTCTTAACCTTCGCCATTCCAATAACCTTTTATCGCAAAAAAAGCCCAGCCAGTGTTAGCTGATCGGGCCATATCTTCTCTAGCTTTTAGCTTTTAGCTTCTAATGATATTGCGCACTGTATTCGTGCACTGCATCGATAAATATTTTGGCGTGTTCTGGGTCGGCAAACTGATGAATACCATGACCTAGATTGAAGATATGTCCATTGCCAGTGCCATACTCGGCCAGCAATTTTTTTACTTCAGCTCGAATCCGCTCCGCTGGCGCATAGAGCACGCATGGATCCATGTTCCCCTGCAGAGAGACTCTCGACCCTACGCGGGCGCGTGCATCAGACAACGTGATGGTCCAATCTAAGCCGAGCGCATCTGCACCCGTGTCCGCCATTTGCTCGAGCCACTGCCCACCATTTTTGGTAAACAAAATCACCGGCACCGGGCGACCATCGGCCTCACGAATCAAACCTGCGATAATTTTCTGCATGTACTTAAGCGAAAACTCTGCGTACATTTCACCACTGAGCACCCCACCCCAAGTATCAAATATCTGTACCACTTGAGCACCGGCCAATATTTGCTGGTTTAGGTAATCTATCACTGAGAGTGCCAATTTATCTAACAGCTCGTGCATGACTTCAGGGGTGGCGTACATCATTTTTTTCACGTGGCGGAAATCCTTAGACGAACCACCCTCCACCATGTAAGTCGCCAGTGTCCAGGGACTGCCAGAAAAACCTATCAGCGGTACACGACCACTGAGCGCCGTGCGAATTTCTGACACCGCATTCATCACATAATCTAAATCGACTGCCGCATTGGGAACCCGCAGGTCGCTGACATCGGCAGCGGTTCTTAATACTTTGCGAAACTTAGGACCCTCGCCCTCGGCAAAATACAGCCCCAAATCCATCGCATCTGGAATGGTGAGTATATCTGAAAAAAGAATCGCCGCGTCTAGATCAAATCGCTCTAGCGGCTGCAAGGTCACTTCACAAGCGAGTTCACGATTTTTACACAGGGATAAGAAATCACCGGCACTGGCGCGGGTAGCCTTGTATTCAGGGAGGTAACGGCCCGCTTGACGCATCATCCAAACAGGGGTTACATCCACAGGTTCGCGCATTAGAGCACGTAAAAAACGGTCATTTTTCAACTCAGTCATTGATATAATTCTCAAATAAGTCTCTTCAAAGAGGGTGTCCGGTGAGCCACAACAGGTTAGCCACTGACCAGTGCTCATCCAGAAACAGATGGCTACTGCGTAGGCGCCGTTGCAGGATACACTGGCTAATAATAGCGGTATTCTACCGATTTATAGGGCATATTGCCCAGAAAGTTACCATTCAACCATAGGTTGCAGCTGTGTTACTGATTTCAATCAAGTTTTACTATTTAAACACCCAAGAAAAGGGCTTTCCATGGCGCTAGACTAATTTTCGATGATAAAGGTAAATGTGCAGCAGCAGACTGACTGTCGCAACACTAAAGACGATCGCCAATATCATCGCCATCTTCTGCAACAGTTCACCCCCTTGACCGCTAAACATCTGATAGCCAATAATAGATCCGCAAATAAGTGCAGAACTGTAAGCGCTAAACAAATGCTTCTTAGCTTCTGTCAACTTTGATTTATGCAGCATTTCATAGACAATCGCCCAGCACAGTGCCCCTGGAATTGAAAACATGATAAAACCGATGGCGGCAAAAACCCACAAGCCAGCGAGGGCATCATACCAATCATCGGTCAATAGTGCAGAGCCATCTATCATCACAATAACCAGCAGCAGCATAATGATAATGAGCAGCGCTAACACAAAGGAGCCTATAATTTTAAAGAATAATTTCATAGTTCACTCGAGTCTTTGATCTATTAAGTAGCGCATCGTTAATGAAAAGAATAGCGACGAGGGGGCTACATTTTAAATGGATGGACAATTTTTACAGTATAAATGATGGGATAGAAATAAGTGAATACACTAGAGCCGGTTAAAAGCAGTGTTGTCGGCAACTTAAGTTATCTTGGGAATTCCAGCCACAAAAAAAGGGCTCTCGCCCTTTTTTTCCATTTTACCTTATACTTCCATGTATTCCATAATACCTTCAGCTGCTTTTCGCCCCTCGGCAATGGCGGTAACGACGAGGTCAGATCCTCTGACCATATCGCCACCAGCAAACACTTTAGCATTAGAGGTCTGATAGGAAAACTCACCCTTTTCTAGGGCGATAACCCGTCCATCATCTTCTAGATTGATACCGATTTCCGTCATCCACGGCGCTGGGCTAGGCCTAAAACCAAAGGCTACTAAGATGATATCTGCCGGGATAATTTGCTCTGAATCAGGAACGATCTCAGCGCGTTGACGACCATTATCATCGGGCTCGCCCATTTTGGTTAACACCACTTTCAAGCCCGTTACCTTGCCGTTTTCACCGACAACTTCTACTGGCTGGCGGTTAAACTTAAAGATGACACCTTCTTCTTTGGCATTGACAACTTCGCTTTTAGAGCCCGGCATATTCGCCCGGTCGCGGCGATAGGCACAGATAACAGACTGAGCACCTTGGCGAATGGCGGTGCGATTGCAGTCCATAGCGGTATCACCCCCGCCTAATACGATCACTCGTTTACCGGCTAAATCAATATAGTCCGCCGCGTCTTTTTCATAGCCTAGGTGGTGATTAGCATTGGAAATCAAGTAGGGAAGCGCCTCGTGTACACCCTCCAGATCTTCCCCTGGAAAACCACCCTTCATGTAGGTATAAGTACCCATACCTAAAAAGACCGCATCGTATTCTTTAATCAAGTCACTAATTTTAACATCGACGCCGACATTGGTATTGAGCCTAAACTCTATACCCATTTCTGTAAACATTTTCCGACGGCGTTGCATCACTGACTTTTCTAGTTTGAATTCAGGAATACCGAAGGTCAATAGGCCACCAATCTCGGGATGCCTATCAAATACCACCGGAGTCACCCCGTTGCGTATCAGTACATCGGCACAGGCAAGCCCCGCGGGACCCGCTCCAATCACTGCTACTTTTTTGCCGGTCTTAACCACATTGTCTAAATTGGGCTTCCAACCCATCGCAATCGCGGTATCGGTGATGTATTTCTCGACGGAGCCGATGGTGACTGCACCAAAGTCTTCGTTGAGGGTACAAGCTCCTTCACAGAGTCTATCTTGCGGACAGACGCGACCGCAAACCTCTGGCAGCGAATTGGTTTGATGAGCAAGCTCTACCGCCTCGATGATATTGCCCTCTGATACCAGTTTTAACCAATCGGGAATATGGTTATGTACTGGGCATTTCCAAGAACAGTACGGATTACCACAGTCTAGGCAGCGGTGGGACTGTTTAGCCGCACGCGCCGGTTTAAAGGGCTCGTATATTTCTGCAAAACGCTCTTTGCGTACTTCAGCATCAATTTTAACCGGCCCTTTTCGAGACAGGTCTAAAAATTGAAAATCATTGTTTAATCGCGTTGACATATTATTACCTCTGAGAGTTTCTTTACACACTCTCATTATTCACTAGAGACTAGAGCTGCCATGCAGCTCTCTCAATAATCAAAACTGCTGATCGCAGCTGCGCAGCTTACTCCTGGCGCACTCTCATATTGGTCAGCAGCTTGGTTAAGCTGGCAGCCTTGGGTTTCACTAACCAGAAGTTGCGCAGATAATCTTCAAGATTTTCACACAGTTCACTTCCCCATTCGCTGCCCGTCTCCTCGGCAAACTCTTTTAGTACACCACGCAAATGATTGCGATACTCTTCCATGGTTTCGGTGTGTATCCGCTGAATATCCACCAGCTCGTTGTTATATTTATCAACGAAGGTATTATCCGCATCATAGACATAGGCAAAACCGCCGGTCATTCCCGCACCGAAGTTGTAGCCGGTAGGCCCAAGTATCACCACTAAACCGCCGGTCATATACTCACAACAGTGATCGCCGGCACCTTCAATAACGGCATGTACACCGGAGTTACGCACGGCAAAGCGTTCACCGGCACGCCCCTCGGCAAATAATTTACCTCCGGTGGCTCCATAGAGGCAGGTATTACCGATGATCGCGGTTGATTCCATATTGGCGGCAATGAAGGTTCTGATCACAATCTTACCGCCGGTCATGCCCTTACCGACATAATCGTTGGCATCGCCCTCTAAATAAAGGTTTTGTCCGCCGGCATTCCAGACGCCGAAAGATTGACCTGCATGCCCTTTGAAGTTAAAGGTAATAGGTGCATCACTCATCCCGTGATCACCGTGGTTACGAGCAATCACGCCCGATGTTCTGGCACCAACGGAACGGTCACAATTGGTGATGGCATAACGCCAAGTACCGCCTTGTTTCGCCACGATAGCGTCACTGGCAGCCTCCTGCATTTGATTGTTCAACCCCCCTGCATCGTAGGAGTTATTACGCTCTACTTGACAGGTGTGAGGAATACTAGGATCAACCCCACCATCACTGATAATCGGCCCTAAATCCAAGTTCTTCTGCCGGTTGGTCTTGCCTTCAATCGCCTCTAACAAATCAACCCGTCCGACCAATTCCTCTAGCGTTCGCACACCGAGATAGGCCATCCACTGGCGCGTTTCTTCAGCGACAAAGGTAAAGAAGTTCTTCACCATCTTCACTGTCCCGCGGAAGAACTCCTCGCGCAACTCTTCATTCTGGGTTGCTACACCGGTCGCGCAATTGTTTAAATGGCAAATTCTCAAATACTTACAGCCCAGTGCCACCATCGGCATGGTGCCAAAACCAAAGCTTTCTGCCCCTAAAATGGCACCCTTGACCACATCCAAACCGGTTTTTAACCCGCCGTCGGTTTGCAGCCTGATTCTGCCACGCAATTGATTGCCACGCAGTGACTGGTGCGCATCTGCTAGTCCCAATTCCCAGGGAGAACCCGCATGATGAATTGAAGTCATAGGCGAGGCGGCTGTGCCACCATCGTAACCGGAGATAGTGATTAAATCCGCATAGGCTTTGGCGACACCACAAGCGATGGTGCCAACACCGGGACGTGATACCAGCTTAACCGATACCAATCCCTCGGGATTGATCTGCTTCAAATCGAAGATCAGCTGCGCCAAATCTTCAATCGAATAGATATCATGGTGCGGCGGCGGAGAAATGAGTGTCACACCGGGGACGGAAAAGCGTAAGCGGGCGATCAGCTGATTGACTTTAGCGCCCGGTAATTGACCACCTTCACCGGGTTTTGCGCCCTGTGCTACTTTGATTTGCATCACATCGGCATTCACCAGATACTCTGGGGTGACCCCAAAGCGACCCGACGCGATCTGCTTGATTTTAGAGCGACGTATGGTGCCGTGTCTAGCGGGGTCTTCACCACCCTCACCAGAGTTAGAGCGACCACCAAGCTCATTCATCGCGGTCGCCAGTGCCTCATGCGCTTCAGGCGAGAGCGCGCCGAGTGACATCGCCGCCGAGTCAAAGCGACATAAGATGTTCTCCACCGGTTCGACCTCGGTAAGCGGTACCGCCTCTTGAGAATCGCTTAATTTTAACATGTCACGCAGTGTCGCCACATCACGTTTATTCACCAGATCGGCGTACTTTTGATAGATCTTGCTATCACCTGTTCTCACCGCCTCGTGGATAGTGGTGACGACATCAGGGTTGTAAGCGTGGTATTCACCATCAAATTTATATTTAAACAGTCCGCCTGGACGAATTGGCTTGCGTGCCAACCAGGCTTCTTTCGCCAACACCTGCTGATCTGTTTCAAAGTCATCGAACCTAGCACCTTCAATTCGGCTGCTGACACCCCGAAAACATAAGTTAACTATCTCACTGCTCAGCCCTACCGCTTCAAACAATTGTGCGCCACGGTAACTGGCGATTGTGGAGATACCCATCTTCGACAGAATTTTCATCAGGCCCTTGTTAATGCCCCGACGATAGTTTTCATGGCTATCGAGTGGATCTAACGGTAACTCGCCACTATGACATAAGTCGCGCAATACCCGGTAGACCAAGTAGGGATAAACGGCAGTGGCACCAAAACCAAACAACACTGCGAATTGATGCGAATCTCTGACGGTACCAGTTTCTACTACTATATTAGAATCACAGCGCAGCCCCGTTTCAATCAGACGGTGATGCACGGCACCGGTGGCCATCGCCGCGGGAATAGGGATACAGCCCTTGGATAAAAAGGCGTCTGACAAGATCAGAATAACTTTCCCAGAGCGCACCTGAGCCTCTGCCTCATCTGCCGCTTTAAGGATAGCCTGCTCTAGAGACAGCAGTTGCGGATCATAATTTAGATCGATCGTCGCCACTGAAAAACCGTCATAGGAGTTATCCCGCAGACGGCGGAATTTACTGGCTGAAAGTACCGGTGTGGTCAATATTATGCGTCTGGCGTGTGCGGGCGTTTCCTCGAACAAATTCAATTCTGCACCGATGCAGGTCTCCAGCGACATCACCACAGCTTCGCGCAACGGATCGATCGGTGGGTTAGTCACCTGGGCAAATTGTTGTCTGAAATAGTCATACAACGAGCGTTCACGCTCTGACAATACCGCCATCGGTTTGTCATCACCCATGGAGCCAATCGCCTCCATACCGGTTTCACCCAGAGTACGGATGATTTGATCGCGCTCTTCAAAGGTAACTTGGAACATTTTCATGTGAGTCTTAACTTCTTCAGGTGGCATTTCCCTGAACGACTGTGACTCTTCGGTGAGGTTAAACGTCTGCTCTAAACGCAGCGCATTATCCCGCAACCATTTTTTGTAGGGCTTCTGTACTTTTAACTTATTATCGACATCGCTAGTGTGCAGTATTTCGCCGGTTTTCGTATCCACCGCCAAAATTTGCCCGGGTCCTACTCGACCCTGTGCCACAATATCTTCGGGGGCATACTCGAACACACCAATTTCTGAGGCTGTGCAAATATAACCTTGCTTAGTGATTACCCAACGCGAGGGACGCAGTCCGTTTCTATCCAGCATACAGACGGCAAAACGACCATCGGTAATAACCATTCCCGCAGGGCCATCCCAAGGCTCCATGTGCATCGAATTATATTCATAAAACGCACGTAAACTGCTGTCCATCGTATCAACGTTTTGCCAGGCGGGTGGGATAATAGTACGCACCGCACGGTATAAATCCATACCGCCAGTGAGCAAAAATTCCAACATGTTATCCATCGAAGAGGAATCGGACCCCGACGAGTTAACAATAGGCTGTAGCTCTTCTAAATTATCGATAAGCGGGGTGACAAATTTCTTGGCACGCGCTTTTGCCCAGCTGCGATTGCCATCGATGGTGTTAATTTCACCATTGTGTGCCAATAACCTAAAGGGCTGGGCCAGCGGCCACCTAGGTGCAGTATTGGTAGAGAAACGCTGATGATAAGTACAGACCGCGGTGGTGAACTTAGGGTCGCTTAAATCGCAATAGTAGGTGGCTATATCTACCGGCATGGTTAACCCTTTATAAGAGATAACCTTTTCAGATAGCGTACAGACATAAAAATCTTTATCGGCCTTAAGGGCTAATTCTGTCTTACGCCTTGCCACAAACAGGCTCACCGAAAACTCTTGGGCAGTCTGTGAGGTAGGCTCGACAAATACTTGCTCTATACGTGGCTCATGCTCTTTGGCGATTGGGCCTAGGCAACTGTCGTCCGTGGGTACAACCCGCCAGGTTTTAACCGTTAAGTTTTGCGCCGCTAATTGAGTATTCAATTGCTCGCGAGCAGCATTTGCCACAACCGGATCTTGGGATAAAAACACCATGCCTACGGCATACTGCTCAGCTAAATCTATGGAAAATTCTTTCCTAAGCGCTGCTCGAAAGAAACTATCTGGCATTTGTAATAGCAAACCACAACCGTCGCCGGTTTTCCCATCGGCAGCAATACCACCGCGATGGGTCATGCACACCAATGCCTCAATTGCTTTTTCTAACAGCTCGTGACTAGCGCGTCCTTCAAGGTGGGCCATCAACCCAAAGCCGCAGTTATCCTTGAATTCACCCGCGCGATAAAGACCTACACTCATAAATCAAATACACTCAATAAGTTCATAAAAATCAACCCCTTATCGAATTATTATTTTTATATCAATCAATTTGTACCGATTGAAAGGGGAGAGGTAGTGTACACACCTATGCCGGCGGGAACAATTTGCCAGCAAAGATTTTGTCAATAAACGACAAAATCTTATGTGGAATTGTGTTTTTAAAGAAAAATCAACTGAGAAAACGCTGTTTTTAGTTAATTATTAATATCATTTTGCACACTTTTAATGCTTTTTACCCAGGGATTTAGCTGTTTCAGCTTAGCTGGTAGCTGTTTTTTCGCGGCATTCGCGGCAGTCCGAGTTGCATATTGTCCATAGACCACCACAATCCATGGTTTGTTCTTCAATGTTGTCTGAAAATATCGGATATTTTCAGCATTGGGAGCGGACTTTAGGAATTTAAGCACACGATTTTCAGACCTTGCACCTAACAACTGTAATGTATAACCCGTTACCGGCCATGCAACTAGAGACTGTCGGCTCAATTTTGCAGGCGAGTTAATCACTGCTTTATTAGTCACCGCAGTGGAGACAGCTGGTCCGACTGAAGCACCCTTATCCGCAAGATCAATACTTGCAACGGTTTCAGCACTAGTGTTTAGATTAAAGCTACTCTCTTGCACCATCACTTTTGACTGTTTTGGTATCTCAGTCAACAATTCAGCCGGTATGTTTTCTTGAATTTCAGCCGTTAATGCGTGCAAGCTTTGCTCTATGCTCGGCAGAGGCTCGGATAAAACTAGCTGCTTAATGATCACTGCAGGAGGTTCTTTGATCTTGTCTGGGGTCGGTTTAGCAGCCGTAATAGCCGCCTTAATCGGAGCTACTTTTTCTTTAACAATAACCGCGGGCGGTACAGTTTCTACGGGGGACACTACTGCACTTACCACGTCAGCCACTTCCACCTTAGCCTTTACTGAAGGCTGACGCGAAACGTCACTTGTACTACTCTCTAATTTAGCTTCTGCCTGATCGCTTACTTCGACCTGTGGCTGATCTATTGTATTCGAGGCTGTAAGGCTCTCTATTTCAGCACTAGGCGTTAATATAGGTTCAAGCTTAATCGGCTCGACGCCTTGCTCAAGATCTTCGCGGGCCGTTTCGAGCAGCATTTCCTGAGCTTCAATTTTAGAAGCGAGACTAGATATTTGTAGTTCCAGCGCGGAGGCTCTAACATTGTGCTCTGCTACTTCCGCCGCTATTGCTACCTCTACGCCGTCCTCTTGCTCAATTTTCAGCTCGAGCTCTGAGGTGAGCGATGTCTCATCTTCAAGCATGTCGCCCTCAGAAAAATACTGCCACGAGGATACGGTGATAATAGCCGTTACTAACACGGCGATCCCGATAATATGCGGCACCGGTAAAAGACTGCTTTTTCCGCTTAAGGTGATTTTTCCAGACTTAATCATCTCATTGGTGAGTTGCAGGATCAGTCCGGGATAACCTTGAGATTTTAAATATATATCAGAGAGCTGCCTGGCGCTAAAATCTCCGCCTCGAACAAAACTTAATTGAATAAACTCTTCTGTTTCCAAGCGGTTGAAAGGTTCAAGCAGCTCATTGTGAATAAGCTCTGATACGCTAGGATCTGTGATTTGATCAGTCACAGCCTGTACCAGATCTGGCGAGCCACCGAGCACGATTCCGACACTACTCTGACTGGCCTGGATTAAATTAAGCAGGCTTTCAGTGGCCTCATCACTTAAGAAATCTGCATTATCAATGGTGATCAACAGCTTTCGTTGCAGTTTCGCCAGCGCCTCTATTTTCCCATGTAAAACCGAGAACAAGTCACTATCTTCATTCTCTACCGGTGCCAGCAATTGATCCATTGCACTATTTAAAAGTTTAAGCAGGGTTTGAAGATTAGTCCGATTCTTTAAATTCAAGGATAATATGTAAACATCATCCTCGCCAATTTGACGATATAATTGATCGATAGTGGTACTGACCCCGGCACCCATAGGCCCGACTACCACCATAAAAACATTGGAGAAACGGAGCAAATGTACGAGTTTATCTACTAGCTGCAATCTCGAGGGTGGTTCGAAATACAAATTGTCTGACATTTTTACCTTTTCCTCATTGGCTACTGTTTTAGGCTAGAAACCTGACCTATCGACAATGTTTGTTTAAGCAAATTCATATCAAAGCTATCAGTGACAACTGCACGGCCTAGTTTTTCAATGAGTATTAACCTAATCTTGCCATTTAGCACTTTTTTATCAACGCTCATCAACTCTATAAATTCATCTACAGACATATTATTAGGGGGAACAATCGGCAGCATAGCCGTTTCAAATAAACGCTTAGCTCGCGCTACTAAATGCGCATCTATCCAACCTAGTCTCAATGACAGATCTAATGCCATCATCGTACCTGCTGCAACGGCCTCGCCATGGAGCCAGTTACCGTAACCTTGATGCGTTTCTATCGCGTGCCCGAAAGTGTGCCCTAAATTGAGCCAGGCTCTAATTCCCTGTTCCGTTTCATCTTTGGCGACCACTTCAGCTTTGATTTCACAGGAGCGCATTATCGCATATGTCAAAGCCTGTTGATTTTTGGCCATCAGTTTATCAATGTTTTCTTCTAACCAGACAAAAAAGTCCGCATCATAGATCAAACCATACTTGATGATTTCTGCAATGCCAGCGGCGACTTCACGCTTTGGTAACGTCACAAAAAAGTCGATATCAGCCACCACTAGTTTTGGCTGATAGAAGGCGCCTATCATGTTTTTCCCCAAGGGGTGATTGACACCTGTTTTTCCGCCGACCGAAGAATCTACCTGGGAGAGTATCGTCGTTGGCACTTGGATAAAATCAACGCCGCGCTGATAGCAAGCGGCTGCAAAACCGGTCATATCGCCGACGACTCCCCCTCCTAGTGCGATTAAAGTGGTAGAACGGTTGTGCTTAACCGTTAACAGTTGATCAAATATTTTATTCACGTACTCCAGTGTTTTAAAACGCTCGCCGTCGGGTAGAATAACTTGCTCAACCTCATAGCCGCTTAAAAGCTGAGTTAATTTCTCGAGATAGAGCGGTGCTATCGTTTCATTAGTGACAACGAGTACCTGCTTCGCTTTAATATAATGGGTTAAATCACATTGCTGTAAAGCACCAGCACCGACAAATATAGGATAACTTCTATCGCCAAGTTCCACTCTTAAAGAGTTCAATCTTTATCTCCAAGGCTAAGTTTATAAACATAAGCTAAAATCATGAATAAAAGCTTATTAAACTTTATTAAAAAAACATCATTTGGAATAGTAATTTAGCAAATTAGCAGCACTTAAAATAGTAATAATTTAACTGTTATACAAGCAAACTAGTTATCATTACTAAATTGATCGGACATGGCTTAAGCCGTTTATCTTAATAATCCATCTTCTTCTAATATTCTAATGATTTCAGAGGCGACAGCTCGAGGGTGTCTTTTATCGGTATGGATGATTAAATCTGAGATATCTAAGTACAAAGGTTCTCTCTCCTTCATTAAGGAGGTCAATACTTTGCGGGGAGATTGCGCTTGCAGCAGTGGTCTGTTCTTATCTTTTGCGGTCCTTTCTAACTGTTGCTCAACGGTAGTTTTAAGGTAAACGACTGTACCTCTTGCGGTTAAATGCGCTCTATTTTCAGCATTTAATACCGCACCTCCACCCGTGGCAATAATACAGGGGGACAACTGGGTAATATCCTCAATAGTCTGTTGTTCACGCAGCCGGAAACCTTGTTCACCTTCAATGTCAAAAATCCACGGAATATTTGCGCCAGCTCGATCTTCGATGACTTTATCAATATCATAAAACGGGGTATTTAATTCTTTAGAAAGCAGTAATCCAATCGTGCTTTTCCCGGCTCCCATAGGGCCTACAAGGAATATATTCAATCTAAACCTTAATTAATACTTAAACTATCGCGAATCAGTTTCGGTGTTATAAAGATGAGTAATTCAGTTTTGGTTTCAGATGTTCTGGTCTGACGAAAAAGGGCGCCAAGCACCGGCAAATCGCCTAACACGGGAGTTTTAGCCACAAAACTGGTAGTCTCATTTCGATATACACCACCTAATACAATAGTATCATTATCTTTAACAATCACAGATGTTTTTAGATAATTTTTGTTAATACTCACTTCTCCGTTCGGTAAAACACTGCCCACCGAATCTTGAGTTAGCTCAAGCTCCAAAGAAATTCTATTACCGGGGGTAATTTGTGGGGTAACTTTCAAGGAGAGTACCACGTCTTTAAACTCGATACTGACGGTCCCATCGTCAATAACCTGATAAGGCAGCTCTTGCCCTGACTTTATTTCGGCGGTTTGACCGTTAGTGGTAATGACTTTAGGTTGAGAAATTATTTCAGCCTCCCCGGTCGAACTTAGAGCTGAAATCTCTGCACTCAATTGCAGTCCACTCTGACTAATGTAGCCAAGCCTAATTGCAGACGTGGCAGCAACCCCCAAATCAATCGCAAGAGGGGCGCTGCCGGTGATAGAGCTCAAGGTATCACCCAAACCACCGCCAATGCCAAAATCCCCATCACTGTAGCCAAGTCCCCAGCGCACCCCTAAATCTTTACTGAACTCACTGGTCGCCACCACCAGCTTAGCCTCTATCATTATTTGTGCGACTTCCACATCAAACTTGCTCAAGGTATGTCGAATCACCGCGAGCTGCTTTAACGTTTCTCGAACCATCAACACGTTAGTGGCATCATCAGCGAGCACAAAGCCTCGCTTACCAATCAAATTAGCCGCTACCAAATGCGCTTTCATCTCTGAAGATTTACGATAATTTATCTGAATAAACTCGGTCTCTATCGGCAGCAATTCTTCTACTTGCTTTTGACTCTCAAGCTCTAAACGCTCGCGCGCAGCCAGTTTTTCCGCAGGTGCGATCAAGAGTACATTTCCCACTAACCGCTTATCGAGGCCCCGCGTTTTAAGCACCAAGTCTAAAGCCTGATCCCAAGGCACGCTCTGCAATCGCAGCGTGATAGTTCCAGAGACACTGTCATCGACCACTAAATTTTTCTCAGCCACTTCGGCAATGATTTGCAGCACCGAGCGAATACTGACGTTTTGAAAATTAAGATCAATTTTTTCGCCAGTAAACTGTTTTCTAACCGCCGTGGATTTATTAGCACTACTACTGCGGCTGCTGGAGCGAGGTTTTGGCCAAAAATCCACGATCAACTCACGCCCAACTTGATAATATTTAAATTTGAAGGGTTTGGCATTTGGCTTGATCAAAACACCGGCGTTCTGCCCTTGCGAAAAAGTATCAATAAACATCACCGGCGTGTCAAAATCTTGTACATCCAAGCGCTGATTTAACTGCCCAGACAACATCGCGCCAGTTAAATTAATTAAAACATTACTGCCCTCTTCTATGACCTCAATGCCCGCTCGATCATCAGAGAGTTTAATTTTTACTCGCCCAATGCCATTACTGGCCCGTTCAAAATCAATCCCCAGCACTTTAGTTCGCTTGAGCAGCGGCTGGTCAGTTATTCTCGCCATCACCGGTTGCTGAATGCCACTAACACCCGTCGCCTTGGTTTCCAGCTGCTGATTTGCATCCAAAACCACAAACAGGGTATTACCCTGTGCGTAAGAACTATAATTACTGATGCTATTTAAATTTACCACTAATCTCAGCCGGCCCTTTACCTGAACCAATTCAAGAGAGCGTAATTCTTCTTGGTAAACTTCCAACAGAGTTTGCGAGGTACCGTTTTCCACACCCCACATATCAATCAGCACTCTATCTGGGCCTTTAAGCACAAAAGCGGTAGGTGCTGGAGGAGGCGCATCAAACTTCATCACAAGTTGTACTTTGCTCGGTGCGAGAGTTTGAACATTAACCTCTAGTAACAATATATCCTGCGCAAATACACTAGCACTCCCCATCATACTCACCAGTAATAATAGGCAGCGCAGTCTCGTGATAGCCATTTTTAAACCTTGTTTTAAGCTACGGTTTCTTTTAATGAACATATTTCTCCCTATTGCCCCTTCGACTCAACAATTTCGATACTTCGAGGCCGGGTAATCCACCCTCCTCTACCATTAGATATGGTTTCGATAAGCTTTATTTTTTGAGCAGTGATTTTTAGAACTTGACCATGATCAAGCCCTACGTAATCACCTGCGGCTACTCTGTGGATTTCACCATTAGCATCTACAATCAAGGCCCACTGCCCACCCTTCCCTTTTCTGATAGTCCCTACCATCGTCAAATCATTAAGCGAGAACCCCTCCAAGTATGCTTTAAACCTAGCCTCATCAGGAGCGGGGGTATTACCCAAATCAAGCTCAAACGAAATGCCATCATCGTCTTCGACAACATACTTCACTATTGCGACGAAAGGATTTCTCAGGGCGCTGCCCTCATAGACAAAAGCCTCATAAGACTCAAATTCAGGTAATGATTTAATCGGCCTCGAAGGTCTCGCTTGAACGTCTGCAACATATCTCACTAAATCGTCTGTATTATCAATCCATACGCAACCTGACAGTGATAATGTCAAACTGATCCCGACCAACAACGCTTTGTGTGAAGAGTTCTTAATCATCATCATTCCGATAAGTCTTTGCCGTTAACGTGATATTGAGCATGCCGGGTGAGCTGGGCGTTAATTTAAAGTCGTGTAAGGTGACGATGCGTTTAATACCCGCTATGCCACTCACAAAATTTCCCACTTGATGATAACTACCTTTTGCCGAGATATGGATCGGCAATTCGATATAGTATTTATCTTTTCGCTCTGCCTGTAGCGAGATACTATCGATCGTCAAACCTGATGCGATGCCTATATTGGTTATATCTTCAAGCAGCCCCGGGACTTCTTTTTTAGTGGGGAGCTGGCGCTGTATCTCTTTAAATTGTTCTTCCACATCCGCCATTTGCTGGCGCAGACCCGCTAGATTAGCGACTTGATTAGAGACGGCTGCATAGTCTTTTTTCAATTTAGCTTCGATGCGAATTTTATTATTAAGCAGTTGCTCTTTATCACCGATGTAAAAGTGCACCCCCAACATGATCACACCGATGAATAACAGCATATAACTAACCACTTTAGCCCCTATGGGCCATGTACCGGCAGTGCTAAAATCTAAGTTATTTGGATCAAAGCCTTTGAATGAGTTTTTGATAGCATCAATCAACTTTACGCCCCTTCGACAGCTGTACATTTAAATTAAAACTGCGACTTGAATTACTGGCGCCAACCTTGGTCAGGTTGGGTTCACCGAACCAAGGTGAGTTATTCAAATTCCTCATCAACTGAGAGACATCTTGATTGCGATTAGCCAGACCGTTAATAGTGAGCGTATCACCCGACCTGACCATAGAGGTATAATAGAGCTCTTCAGGTAATACCCTAATCAACTCATCAAAATAGCGAACGATCAGCGGCCGATTCCCCTGTAAAGTTTGGATGGTATTTAACCTAGCCAAACGCTTTTTCTTCAATTTTTTGAGATTTTCAATTTCTTTTATTTTAGTTTTTAGCTGATCAATTTCAGCTTTAACAAACGCATTGCGCAGATTTTGACGCTCTATCTGGGTATTGAAATACTCACCTCCAAGAAGGACCATGCCCCCCGCGAGAACCACGGTTAATATCAAATGAGTAAAAAAAGCCTTCTGGGCCTCCTCGTTACGCTCCTCTCTCCACGCCCGTAAATTAATTTTTACCATGAAGTACCCATTAATCAAAAAACCTCAGCGCTAAACCACAAGCTTTTGCTAACACTGGTGCATCTTTGTTTAGCCTTTCCTTATTAATTTTTGCCTGGACCTGCATAGTTGAAAACGGATTAGTCAGCACTACGGTAATACCGAGCTCTTCTTCCAGCAGTTCGACCAAACCTTTAATGGAAGAACAGCCGCCACTTAGATATATCTTACTTAACTGGTTTTGCACGTTGGAAGAATAATAGAATTGCAGTGCTCGGCTAATTTGTTGCACCACAGTGTCACGAAAAGGCTCTATTAACATCGCTTCAATTTCTATGCTAATTTCATTTAAGCGGAACGATTGCTCTACTTCTTCTACCGACATGCCACATTGAATATGAATGGAATTGGTAAGCTCATTACTACCAAACCCCTGCTCGCGATTATAGATAATAGCCCCTTGATGCATCACATTTATAGTCATGGTAGATGCACCTATATCAACGGAGGCGACCAATTCGTCACTCTCGACACTTTCTCTATTGAGATAGCTAAGCAGCCTTTCTATGGCAAAAGTATCGACATCCACCACCCGGCAGTTTAAGCCCGCTGAATTAACGGATGCCTCTCGCTGGATAACATCATTATTACGACAGGCGACCAATAGAATTCTATTCAATTCAGGATTGGTCGAATGCGGCCCCTGCACTTCAAAATCAATGGCAACTTCATCCAGCGGATAGGGGATAAATTGATCGGCCTCAATTTTTATCTGATCTTCAAGTTCAGCTTCAGAAAAGGCATTGGAAATATCTAAATGTTTAATAATTACTGCAGACGAGGGAACACCAGTGATGGCACTATCAAGCTTAGAGCCACAAATTTTAACGCCTTTTTCGATAGCTTCAGCAACCACCCCCAACTCTTGTACATGGCCGTCGACAATTGCAGAAGCCGGCAATCCTACTACGGCATAAGAATCGAGAAAAATAGTTCTTTTCTCTCGACTCAATACCACGAGTTTTACCGAGGAAGAACCTATATCAACCCCTACTAACGTAGCGGTTTTTTTATTAAAAACTCCAAACAATTAAACTGTCCTTTTTTACTTATATACGTAATTATTTAAGTGTAGTCGGATTATTTTTATATAAACAAAGATAAAGACTGTATTTTGCATAAGTATTCATTGACCCTCAGTATTAGAACATTAATAGTATACTCACTAAAGCTTATTTTAAATAATTAGCCCATCCTCATATACCTAGCGACTCGAATCCCTGGTACTTTGTAACCATTTGATAAGCAATACTGTTTGAAAAAATAATTATATGTCACTGTCCATAGACCTGACGACCCACAACTAATATTCTAGTGTTTCAATACACAGATAATAGCCTAGCAAAAAAGCCATCCACCAAAACTCTTTCAAACCAGACACTGGTGCTAGATATAAGCACTCTATATAATAGCGCTTTATTTTTTCATCCAGGGAACAAGGATTACCATGCGAGCTTTAAAATTTTTATTCCAATTTGTTTTATCTATGGCAGTTTTGGGCATGATTATAGGCACTGTCAGCATGGTTGGCCTCTACCTATATTTCTCCCCCTCTCTTCCCGATGTAGAGACGCTGCGCGAAGTACAGTTTCAAACCCCTCTTAGAATCCTCTCTAAAGATCACAAGCTCATCGCAGAGTTCGGCGAAAAACGTCGCACTCCAATCACCTTTTCTCAAGTACCCCAAAAGTTTGTACGCGCTTTACAAGCCGCTGAAGACTCACGTTACTTTGAGCATAATGGCGTCGACATCCAGGGACTAGCCAGAGCTGTTGTACAATTGGCCACCACCGGCAAGAAACAAGGCGGTGGGTCAACCATTACCATGCAAGTTGCCAAAAATTTCTTTTTAACCCGTGAAAAGTCATTCTCTCGCAAATTTAGTGAAATTTTATTGGCCTTAAAAATAGAAAACTCATTATCTAAACAAGAAATTTTTGAACTGTATATCAATAAAATTTATTTAGGGCACCGCTCTTACGGTATCCAAGCGGCCGCTTATGTTTATTACGGGCAAGACATCAACGAGATTAATTTAGCCCAACTGGCGATGATTGCAGGCTTGCCAAAAGCACCCTCAGCTTTTAACCCCATCACTAACCCAGTACGAGCGATAGAGCGCAGAAATTGGATTATAGGCCGCATGTTAAGCCTCACTTATATCGATCAAAACGAGCATGACATCGCTATTGCTCAGCCTGTCACAGCGTTTTACCACAGTGCCGACGTCGAACTCTATGCCCCCTATGTTGCCGAAATGGTACGTAAAACTCTCTACCAGCAACATGGCGATACAATTTATACGAATGGTTATACCATCATCACCACCCTTGACAGCAAAATGCAGACATCGGCCAATAAAGCGATTAAAAACGGCCTCCTCAACTATGTCAAACGCCACGGCTACAGAGGACCTGAAAAGCACATCCAACTAGCTGAATTCAATTTAGAACAACAGCGCCAGTTTTTAAAAAAGGAGACCACTCACGCGGATGTTGAGCCGGCACTGGTCTTACAAACAACCACCCAAGAAGCCACCGTTTTGCGCAAGAATGGCGAAATTGTCAGCCTTCCCTGGAAGGGCCTCTCATGGGCGAGAGAATTCAAAAACGTCAATAGCATGGGTCCGATCCCTAAAACCACCGCTGACATCATAGTCCCTGGCGATCTCATTAGAATCAATAGTGAAATTGATAGCAAAGAAAAAAGCCAGTACTGGAGTCTCAGCCAGATTCCCAAGGTGCAGGGAGCCATGGTGGCAATAGCCCCTAATAATGGCGCCATACTCGCCCTCGTTGGAGGTTTCAGCTTTAGTCACAATAAATTCAACCGGGCTACACAGGCGATACGTCAACCCGGCTCAAATTTAAAGCCTTTTATCTATGGCGCAGCTCTTGAAGCAGGGTATACCGCAGCGACAACCATCAATGACGCACCCATCGTATTACAAGGTGCCACCTTGGAGGCAAATTGGCGTCCGGAGAACTCCTCGCGGAAGTTTTACGGCCCCACCCGATTGAGAGTGGGTCTCTATAAATCTAGGAACTTAGTATCCATTAGACTATTGAGGGCAATCGGCATTGATAATGCGCTGGACTATCTTGCCAAATTTGGTTTCGACCGGAAAACCCTGCCACAAAACCTCTCCCTATCTCTCGGTGCTGCCGATTTAACCCCTCTCGACTTAATTAGAGGTTACGGCCCCTTCGCCAATGGTGGATACAGAATTGACACATTTTTTATTGAAAGTATCACTGATCAAGCTGGCAACTTGGTCTTTCGAGCACAACCACGAACCGTCGTGAGCAATCCAGAGCAACTGTTGCCAGATAACATGGTAGCTGCTCCTCGAATTATCGACGCCCGAGATGGATATGTGATTTACAACATTCTACAAGATGTCATCAAGCGAGGCACCGCCACCAAGGCACGCGTATTAAAACGCTCCGATTTAGCCGGTAAAACTGGCACCACTAACTTACAGAGAGATGCTTGGTTTACCGGTTTTAACAGTAACATCATCGCCACTGCATGGGTTGGCTATGACAACCCAGCCCCATTGGGCAAACGTGAATTTGGCGGCACTGCTGCACTACCCATCTGGATAGATTTCATGAAAGAAACCTTGGCGGGAAAACCTGAAGCGCCACTAAAACGCCCGGTCGGTCTTGTCGACGTACGGATAAACCCTAAAACCGGGTTGCGCTCTAGCGGCAACGGTACGGTCAATGAGATCATCAAAGCAGAAGACGCACGACGCCTAGCGGCACAAACCGCTGAAATCAACGACTCGACCACCGATGATTTATTTAATTAGCAGCCAGAAACAGCTGCCTACAGCGCAGGCCTCGCTGCGCGATGAAGACAAATTAGGACTCGATCCGGCACCCGTACCCAATCTAGGGCTCCCATTAACAGACGAGCACCCAGCCAGAAATAGCTGCCTACAGCGCAGCGCAGGTCCCACTGCGCG
>JABSRA010000031.1 GCA_013215445.1 Oceanospirillaceae bacterium | reverse complement strand
CTCAGTTGGTAGAGCAGTTGGCTTTTAACCAATTGGTCGTAGGTTCGAATCCTACACGGCCCACCACTTTCGGTGGATAATATTTGTTTTAACTCAGTGTTAGCCTGTTCATGATGCCTAGTGTAGCTTGAATCGACCATGTGCAAACATTGAGAAGTTGTATTGTAGTTCCTCGATAGCTCAGTTGGTAGAGCAGTAGACTGTTAATCTATTGGTCGTAGGTTCAAGTCCTACTCGAGGAGCCAGTTTTACCGGAAGGGCCGTTAGCTCAGTTGGTAGAGCAGTTGGCTTTTAACCAATTGGTCGTAGGTTCGAATCCTACACGGCCCACCACTTTCGGTGGAATTATTCTCTCTCTCTCCTTTTTATTCCTTAATGTATTCTATCGCGAGTATCTCCAAGTAGCTGATGCTGCCATCGGGCTTGTGTAATTCGCCTTCGTCACCCACGCTTTTCTTAAACAGAGCTTTTGCCAGTGGTGCGTCCATGCTGACCATGCTGCCGGAGCCATCTATCTCGTCGGGGCCTACTATTCTAATTCTCTTGGTTTGGTCGTTTTCGTCTAGCAGTGTTACCCAGGCGCCAAAGACGATAATATCGGTGTTTTCGGGGAGGTGCTCAATGATATTAATGTCCTCTAAGCGCCTCGCTAAAAAACGTACTCTGCGGTCAATTTCGCGCAGTAATCGCTTGCCCTCGGTGTACTCCGCGTTGTCTGACCTGTCTCCTTGTGCGGCGGCTTCTCTGACGGCTTGTGTGATCATTGGGCGCTTTTCTTTCCAGAGAAAGCGCAGTTCGCTATTGAGTCTGTCAAAACCTTTGCGAGTGATGTATTTAGAGCCTTGGACAGCAGGGGGGCGCCATCTTCCCATCTTGGTTATATCCTTTTTATGATAAATAATCGTGGCTCATGATAAAGCCATTAAAGTTATTCTTATTCCTGCCGATATGCTATTAATTGCAGTGTCATTGACCGGTGATGGATCACCATGACTATGCTGTTAAGCCAAAAGTGAGTAATAATGCAGCCAGATAAAGTACAGCTACAGCGAATAGAAACCTATACAGCGAGCCTGCCTGGTGCGATACAAGGGGCAAATGGCGCGCAGTTTGCTATGCTGTTATCGCTGATTACTGCCAATCAAAATATTGTTCCCTATACAGCGTTAACGCCAGTTGAGCAACAGCCCAAGGTGGAAGCGCAAACGATCTATCCATCTGAAGTTGAGGTTAATAAGCCACAGTTAGTCGAGCGTTTAAACGATGCGCTGCATCAGTTGCGCTTTGGTGATTTTGCCTTCGTTAACTCTTTCATCACCACTATGGCTGAAACGGCACGTCCAAGCCAGGCGGCCGCTGATCAGTTCGAGAAGGTGGCCCTGATGTCATCTGGAAAATTAATGTTAGATCATATTGGTATTGCCAAGGGCTCTGTTGATCTAGCTGCTTAGTTACAATACCCTCTATCTTTTTTCTCTATCCCCGCCAGCTTATTAGCTCGCAGCTGTCGTGCTCTATTTTCCACCACTGCTCCTCTTCCTCAGTCGCGACAGCGTCTTCTTCAGACCAGCTCTCTTTAATACAGCGAACTTGTATCTGCATCTTGCTAGCGGCATTTTTGGCGCATTCTAGGTCAGTCGGCCAGGGGGTGTTGTTGGTATTAAACCATAGGCTGCTCCACGCCTTTCCCGATACTTTTTGTTGGAGTGTCGCCTGAGTGTCGCCCATTGGAAAGCTCAAGTGGAGTTTAAGTGTTGATCCTGACGTCTTGACGACCTCGACGCTCTGGCACTGGTTTTTAAGCCAAGTTAAGACTTGTTCTTGAGAGCAGTTTTTGAGGTATATCTCGATGTCTGGATGACGAAAATCTGGCATGTGGTGATCCGCTGATAACAATAATGAGGTGAATTATACAAGTTCCCCGCGTGATTAGGAATTTTTATGCCGGACTATAGCTGTTTTGGGGCTATCGCTGTTTTGTACTAGCTGGTTGGCAGTGAGCTTTTGCTGTTAGCTGATAAATAGCGGGGCAAAAGATCGACATTTAGCCCCTGAATGCTACTATGCTGGCTTTGAGATATTATTAGGATTTAAGGATGCGTAAGGTTACATGGATTGGTGGTTTAGCAGTTGTAGTGGGTCTCGGCTACGTCGCAGGTGTTTATCTAACGGCGCAGCAAGTCAATGCAGAATACACTCGGTATGTCAGTGCAATCACGGAACACTATCAAGGTATTGCAGAGGTTTCATCGAGTGTTGACTCTGCATTATTTGCATCGAAAAATTCGCTGAGTATAGAGTTTATTGCGCTAGCTGAGCCCGTCTTGGACTGGGCGGGAACCAATACCGTTAGTTTTGATATCAATTTTAGCCATGGCTTCCTGTCTAGCAGTAGTGTGCTAAAGATAGCGGAAAGTGATTTGTTAGAGCGGCTGAAAGCCTATCAAGTGCAGGCAGATAAAGCCCCATTACAGCTATTAAATAATTATAGTTACGATGTTTTTTCCGATCAGCTAGTGGTTGATGGAGAGGTGTTCGTTGATGGTTTTCAATCTGACTCAGAGGGGGTCTCGCTTAAGATAGGCGCCACTCAGGGAGTTTTCAGTCTGACGGGACAGGACTTTAGTGCAGATTTATCCTCGGCACCCTCCTCGTTAGCGGTTGCCGATATGATTTTCTCCCTTGGTACACTGCAATTACAGCAGACTGGGACGGCAATAGAAGGCGATATTTTGACCGCTAAAGTCGCATTGAATTCAGTGGCTCAATTGCAGGTAACTCATTTGTCGGCTCGCGGAGTGGCGGGGGGATTTAACCTAGACAATGTGGTGCTGAAGTTTGAGCAGCGAATTGACAAACAGCGGATAGTATTTGCATCCGACTATAGCGCGACCGAGTTGAATGTTGAAACGGGGTCAAAAAAATATCAATTTGACAATCCCACATTAGTGATCAGTTTGGATTTGGATTATTTGGCATTACTTGAGGTGGTGCAAAAAATTCAAGTGTTACAGAAAAAGGGTGATTTAGAAAATCCCTCCGCGCTTCTTGAGCTAGTGGGCAGTCTGACCAATAAAGGGGTTAATTTAAAGATAGAGCGGGTGGCTATTACTTTAGCCGATGATACTCTGCAGGGAAATGCAGATCTTAAGATGGCTCCGTTCTCGGTGGAGGAGCTAATGCTCGATCGACAGGCAGTG
The DNA here is from genome assembly GCA_013215445.1 of Oceanospirillaceae bacterium. Lineage (GTDB taxonomy): Bacteria > Pseudomonadota > Gammaproteobacteria > Pseudomonadales > Balneatricaceae > Rs1. The sequence goes on along the minus strand of JABSRA010000031.1, from coordinate 46,414 downwards.
GTCGATAAAATCGATCTAAAAGCGGAATTAACCCTGCCCAAACAGCTATTGGCGGCCCTGCCTAATTACGACCCTCGGCAGCTGGATTTTGTGGTTAATATGGGTTTTTTGAGCGATGAAGGTGATAATTATCGTTTCACTTTAAATGTAAAGGATGGCAAGATTGAATTAAATGGCCAAGAATTGCCTGGTATGTAAGCGGCTATTGCACTCAGTAATGACTGAGTGCTGTTAGTTAAGGGCTGAGCCTCGGCTAAGGCTTGGTACTAGCAGTGGTTTTTTTACTAGTAGTGCTCTTTTTGCTGCTGCTTTTTTTAGCCTTTGTGGTTTTTTCGCCGGTGGCTGTTTTAGCGGTCGTTGCACTAGCTTTTGCGGGTGCTGCATTTACTTTAGACTTCTTAGTGGGCTTGGTGCGACAGTAAGCTTTTACTTTAGCGCCGTCCTTTCGATTGTGAGCTTTGATCCAGTTGCAACTATCGTTTGTTTGACAGATTGCTGCAGCGTTGCCTTTACAGGTATTCGCTGCGTAGCTGATATTGCTAAAGCTGAGAGCCGCAGTGATTGAGAGTATTGTATAGATTATCTTTAAGTGTTTCATGAGTCTTCCCCAGGGGTTTGATCCATAGAATATGGTAATTCCAAGTAAGCTACCAAGGCGTATCGGTATTTAAGATTGTCTAAAAAAGTATATAGAAAGTAGTCATGTATGACTATAAATATTCATATTGAGTTCATTTAGGTTTTTTGTTAATATCTTTGTTTAGTCTTTTGTTCGTTGATTTAGCTGGTTTTATTGGTTGTTTTTGATGGGGCTTCAGCAAACTGATAATAGGTGTTAATCCTAGTCGTATAAGATAAGCAGGGGTTATTTGTAGCGCCCTTGAACGTTTTTTGGAGGAGTTTGTGTTACTAAGGTTGGTTTTCCTTAAATTTATTATTGTCGCTCAGTTGTTGCTGGTGGCAGAGTTCTCTTCTGCTCAAGAGTGGAAAATGCCGTTGGCGACGGATAAAAAGCACTTTCAAACCTCGCTGGCGCTGCGCTTTGCGCGGGAAGTGAAGCAGAGTACCAAAGGTCGTGTTTCTATTCGGGTGTATCCCGCGGGAAAGCTGTTTAAAGGGGAGCAAATCTTCGGTGCAGTGAGCAGTGATCTAGTGCCTATTGGTGCGAGATTGATGTCGGCTTTAGCGAGAGACAGTTTGCTGCTGCAGGTGGATGCACTGCCGTTTTTGGCTAAGAGTTACTTAGATGCCTTCAACCTCTATAAGGTATCTAAGCCTCAAATAGAAGAGATGTTGGCGATTAAAGGGGTCAAGCTATTGTATGCAATCCCCTGGCCTGCACAAGGTTTGTATAGCGTGACCAGTTTAACTACCCTGGCACAATTAAAGGGGCTCAAGTTTCGGCCCTACAATGAGCTCACGGCTGCGTTTGGTGAGCGCTTAGGGCTTTTCCCGGTGATAATGCCCGTAGATAAGTTAGTAAAATCGCTGAAGAAGAAGAAAATTGATTTGTTATTTGGCTCCACTTTATTGGCGGGTCAGCTCCCCCTGCGTGGATATTTTAACTATTGGTATGACATTAAAGCGTGGCGACCAAAAGAGATGGTAGTGGTTAATCTGCAGCAGTGGCGTAGCTTGAGTGAAGAAGATCGGTTGCTAGTGATGAGCGTGGCAAAAAAGGTTGAAAGCCGGGGGTGGGTCGAATCTAAACAAGCGGCAGAACAAGCGAGGCTGTCTCTGAGCAATCAGGGCATAGAAGTGGCTTTCTTGCCTTCTGAGATGCAGGGGAAAATAGAATCCATCGGGCATTCTCTCGTCAGGCAGTGGTTGGATAAAATAGGGGATCCGGGACGCTATTTATTAGAGCGCTACAATAGGCGTTAGGGTTAGCGAGCAAGTCACAGGCGCCCCGCAGGGTGCTTACGTTTTAAAGGAAAGCTAGGCGGTCAACAGAGATGAAATCTTGTTTCATCTGCATTTGTTTTGTTAGAACACTGGTAAAGGACTCGCTATTCACTTCGCGTTCTTGCGCGGGTCAGAGTGCCTCTCTTTATGGGAATTGACCGCTTAGGCTTCCGTTACTAGAAGGCACAAGGAGCATCTGGGGGCTTATTCGCTACTCCCCTAATACAGAGGCAGCAAGGTGGTAGAGGCAAAGCCGTGCAGTACCGTATTGATGGTACGATTGTTTCTGTTGGCTATAATGTTGGCTAAAATATCTTGACTGGCAATCAGCTTGCCAAACAGCCGCTCGTAACTCAGATTGAGAGCGCCCCCCGCTAGATAGCTGTTACTAACAATAAATAGCCGCTGTTGAGCGTCGCGGCGGTTGTTTAAAAGCCAGCTGGCTGTTTCTAAATTCCTTGCAGAGTTATATATTTTTTGCTCATTGATTGGATCGAGCATGAAAAACTCGTCTTGGAAGTTATACGAGCTGTGTAAAATGCCGGCAACTCCCGCCATGTAAGCGAATACTCGATCACCTTTAAAGCTTGGATCAAAGGCTAATAATAGCGCTGAGTTTGCATATTTATCACCTAATTCGTTAAATTGCACTTGTCTTGGATGGCCAAATAACTGCCTAACTCGGGTTGCTGCGTTTACCCCGGGGGCGGCTTTCTTGAGCTCTTTTGGGTTGCGTTTATAGAGTTTTTTTAACAGGGCAGTTGCCTCTGTGTTGGTTTGATGTAAATGTGCGTCTATCACCATGTCTAGTTCAGACTTGGCCAGAGATTCTATTCTAAATTGATGATTAGGATTGGTGGTACAGCTGGTCAACAATATTAAAAAACAACAGGTTAATAAAGGTTTAAGCAAGGTGGATGGCTTTAGCACAATTAAGTTTCCATTGACGTGGGATTGAATGTCCTACCTAGTTTTCATCTAGACTAGCTATGATATTAGGTGTTTTGATTTTATAAAGACAGTTGTATAGCGCGAACTTAAGACAAATTTATGACCAGTGGTGACCCGCTTAGAATAAATTAGTAGGTATTGATAGCGGTTTGTCGCTGCATTGAGGATAATGTGGTTTTTAACCAGTGCATTGCTTATTTTCAGCTGTAAAAGGTGAAGATATTAGGCACATAGCTCACTGTATTCAGTGCTGAAAAGGAGAGGCGTTCGCATGGAAAAGTCCAGGGGTGATTTAACCGCAATAAGACGTGAATATCTGGCTGAAGGGCTTTCACGAGCTGATTTAGCGCTCAGCCCAACCCGCCAATTTTCCGACTGGTTTGAGCAGGCCAAAGTGCTGCGTGCCGACGATGTCTCTTCAATGACGCTGGCCACAGCAGACACTTGTGGTATGCCATCGGCGAGAATTGTGTTGCTAAAGCACTATGATGAGCAAGGTTTTTGCTGGTACACCGATTATGAAAGTCGAAAAGGCAGTGACTTGGCGCAGAATCCACAAGCTGAGCTGTTGTTTTATTGGTATGCCCTCGAGCGTCAAGTGAGAATTCAAGGGCGAGTCCATAAACTGAGTGCAGAGGCTGGTCAGCAGTATTTTACAGCGCGTCCTAGGGAGAGTCAGCTCAGCGCTGCCGCCAGTTGTCAAAGTAAACCTATTGCCTCCCGGCAAGCGTTGCAGGCCTCTGTGACTGAGCTAGAAAAAGAGTGCCAGGGAGATGTGCCAAAGCCTGAGCGCTGGGGTGGTTATTGTCTAGTACCTAGTCGATTTGAATTTTGGCAGGGTAGAGAGGGGCGATTACATGATAGGTTTGTCTATCAGCGCACCGCACAAGACTGGATGGTCACTAGGCTACAGCCGTAAATAATTAATTTTTTATCAGAGCCCTCAGTAAAGCACAGTCGTTATGCTGAGGTTGCTATCAACTAATTAGGAGTTTTTTTTGCAACCTATTACAAGAGATGTGGGTGAGAATCCCGATGCGGCTATTGTCTGGCTGCATGGTTTGGGGGATGAAGGTGCCTCTTTTATCAGTACTATACCCCATTTGAAATTACCGGCTACACTGCAAGTTCGGTTTGTTTTTCCCGACGCGCCGATACGCGCTGTCACTATCAACAATGGCATGCAAATGCGCTCTTGGTACGATATTAAGTCGATGCTGCCCCAGCGAGAGATTGATGGCGAGGAGCTAACTCAATCGGTTGAGTCTATACAGGCACTGGTGAGCGAATTGGTTGCCTCTGGCATCGATGCTCAGCGTATCATGCTGGTTGGCTTTTCCCAAGGTGGTGCTGTGTGTTATGAGCTTGGATTAAAAGGAGTGGTGCAGGTGGGTGGTATCGCAGCGATGTCTACTTACATGCCACGTACTATTGAGAGCGAGCAGTGCAAGGCAGATCGCTCTTTAAGTATTCTCTCAATACATGGCGATCGAGATGATGTGGTGTCTCTGGAGCTCGGTGAAAATGCAGTACAGCAACTTCAGCAGCTTGGGTTCACTACCGATTGGCATACTTTTCCCATGGCCCATGAAATATCTTTGGCTTCTTTAACGCTTCTCGGCGAGTGGCTTACCAATAATTTAACGAGTGATTAAGATGCAGATAAATACTAATTGTGAAGTGTCATTTCACTATGCCCTTATCGATGCAAAAGGGGCGGTGATTGAAAGCTCCAGAGAGGCTGATGCCCCAACCTTTACCACGGGTCAAAAACAAATTATTGCCGGGCTGGAGGCGGGTATGTTGGGAAAGTCGCCTGGGGATAAGTTTCAATTAAAAATTAAGGCAGATCAAGGCTATGGCCTCTGGAGCGAAGATAAAGTCTTTGATATTGAGGCTGGCATGTTTAGTGATATAGAGAACCTGGAGGTTGGCTTAGTGTGCAATGTGACCACTCCAGAGGGTGAAGATGAGTTGGTCTGTGTAGTGGCCATTAATGAAGATCTAGTCACAGTGGACGCAAATCATCGTTTTGCCGGTGTAGATTTAAAGTTCTCCATTGAGATAATGGCGGTAAAAGCAGTCTCTGCTTAGGTCGATAAATCCCCAGTATTTAAGTTTAAATTACTTTAAGGCGGCCTCAAAGGCTGCTTTTTTTTGTCTGAAATGTAGATCAATTCGGTTATTTATAGCGGCGAAATTTATGCATTGATTGAAGGCATTCGCCTATGGTGCTGGTTTAGCCTAGATCAGGCAGTAGGTGCGCCAGCGGGTAAAAATTGCTCTGCATGCCCGTTGTTTGGCTAATGCATTAGCCCATGGATAAGCGTAATCAGCACAGCGCAGCAGTAATTTTTACTGATTCGACTATCGAATTCAAGTTCAGCAGCGCCCTGGACTCAAGCTATGGCATTCACTAGCAGGGTTCTCTGTGTAGGTTGCGAAAAGGCAGCTAGCCTACATTTTTTCCTGCCATTCTAAATCCCCAATATGAACATTTAACCATTCAAAGCCGATGCGTTTAGCCACCGCAGAGGCACCATCTAAGCTTTTAAACTCTCTCTCTTGAGAGCCTCTTTGTAAATCTAAGGTCATGACATTGTTGTCTTTGGTGATGAATTTTAGGGTCCATCCACGCGCCATGGAGATAGGAATTGCCTGGCAAGAATCAAATACGTTGGCATTAAAAAGTAATTTTATTTCTTTTTCTTGCATTGTCTTATTCCTTGAATGATGTGTCGAATTAACTATATGACCAATCATACATTATAGGTATGATTTATGCAACATTTAGGAGGCTAATTTAGTTATATAACTTATTGTTTTTAAGGCATAAAACTATAAAAAACAAATTACTTTAAGGCAGGTTTTAACAGTATATAAGCTATTGATTTAAAAAGGATTAAAATATAATAATTTTTATTGAAATAGGAATAAGATAAATCAAAATTAAATAATGATTGTTTAGCTAAAATATTATGAAATTTTTATCACACTTAAAAGAGATTGCTTTGCGGTTTGAGTACAGGCGTCTAGCAGGGGTTGTTTAATGTGCTGCGGGTGGAAGTGAGTAAGGGTTGGGGTCGCAGGTTTGGCAGGAGAAAATGTAGGTGAATACTGAAAAGAGGGTTGCTGTAATCTGTGAGGGTGGCTGTGTCTAGCAAAGCAGCATTAGGGGCAAAGAAGTGAGCCCTGGCTAGGTATCACTAATGTGGTGTGCTTCAATTGAACTGAAATTTGTATTCTAAAAATTCCGATAACATGCTGGTCAACAAGGTATTTGATTACCGGACTGAGAATAAGTGGATCAGTGAGATTGTCAGGCTTCTCTCGCTAACAGAGCTCAATATCTCTGGATTATAAAACTACTCAGGCAAGAGGCTTTAGTGTGAGGGGTGTATCCATGCTGGATTAGCCGCTCACTGAAAAGAATGATGAGCAACAGCCAACAGGAAATCTACTGAGCTATTGATAGCCCTTGGATTTCCGCTTTGACCAAAGAGGTTAAACTCGAGTAGAGGTTAAGGCGCCCTTGTTCAGGCGCCTTTATATCGCTGCAATTAAGCGGTGACGATGATGATGCGGATCGCCTCTAATTTAAATTGTAAGCTGCTTGCATATCCCTGTAGAGAGCTGTGTAGATCGCGTTGATGTTGGATTTCTGAGGCTCGAATATTGGGGTTTATTTTTGCCAGTCCCTGTAGGCGTGAAATCTCAGTTTGCATCTGTTGATTGATGTTGGCCAGCGCTTTTTCTATCATGATAGGCTGTTGAGCCTTGGCTATTTTCTCAACTTTAACGATTTGCTGTTCAATTTGATGTCGAGTATGTTTTATTAAATTCTGGGCGCTCTTGTTTGGCACTCTCTGCGCCAGGGTGTCTATGTTGGCGCCACTAATCAGCGCTGCTAAATTGGTGTCGTTGGAGTCCAAAAGTACCCGGTGCATGCCCTGTTCTATGTAGCGGTTTAGCTGCAGTGCTTTGGGTGCCGCACAGTGCGGCGTAAAGATGGCCTCTAATAATAGCGAACCCTCCTTAAGAGGTGGCAGCTTAATGGTACAAAATGCCGTATTACCATAATCTCCACTGAGCATCATATCCATTGCCCCGATAACAAGCGGGTGCTCCCAGGTTAAATATTGCAAATCATCTCGTGACAGCGCATGATCTCGATCCCAGGTGACGGTGATGCCCTCTTCTGTCAGTCCCGGGAAATGATGAGTGCGCATATGATCCCCTGGGTGCATCGAAAAGCTATAATCATCATAGGTTTGTATTTCTACCCCAAAATAGTCACAGAGGCGTTCAACGTATTTAGATAACTTTTGTGGCTCACTCGCTTCCTCTATTGCGTCGATCACTTGTTGTGCGGGGGTTGCCCTGCATGAATTCAGCTCGAGCATTTTATCCCGGCCATCGTGGAGTTTTTGCAGTAATACCGCACGTTTTTGTACGGTGTCGGCGATAAGCTGGGCAACCGCGGTTGGTTCGAGATCATTAAAGCAGTTAAATAATGGCTGTTGGAAATTCTCCAATAACTGCATGCCAATCGAGCTGCTCTGCTCCAGGGCATTACATCCTTGATGGTGCCATTCAACTAATACTTGCTGGGCACTGTCACGATAAAATGGCACGTGTATTTGTACATTGCAGGTCTGACCGATACGGTCTAATCGACCGATACGCTGCTCCAGTAAATCTGGATTTAAGGGCAGATCGAATAATACAATTTTGCTGGCAAATTGGAAGTTTCTACCCTCACTGCCAATTTCAGAGCAAATAAGGATTTGTGCATTGTCTTCTAAATTGGCAAAGTAAGCGGCAGCTCTATCGCGGTTAATCAGCGACATGCCCTCGTGGAAAGATGCCGAGCGAACTCCCTCGCGCAGTCGTAAGTGATCTTCCAGGGCAATGGCCGTATCCATGCTGGCACAGATTAAAAGTATTTTTTCATAGCGGAATTCTTTCAGCCACTCCACTAGCCATTTAACCCTAGGGTCGTGATCAAGCCATTCTTGCCCGAGAATGCGCTCTGGCTGTAGTTTGTCTGTCACAGAAAAATCTGCGGATGTCGTGTCGTATAACGCAGGTGCGTCTAGAGGATGAGGATGAAATTCTCGCTCGGGAAAACCGCTGATAGCGGCTCTAGTATTGCGAAATAGTACCCGGCCAGTACCGTGTTGGTCCAACAGTTGTTCGATGATATTTTCTAAGATCACTCGGCTCGATAAGCGGTCGGCGGATTTGAGTTGGGTGGTTAAATCATCGAACTGGGCGCTGGATAAGTATTCTTGTAAAAGCTGGTCAAAAACACCTGTATGAATGTCATCCGCAGCGCTATCAAGGAGTAGCGTTTCAATAAATTGACTTAAAGGTCGGTAATCTTGCTCTTCTTCTTTAAAGCTTTTAAGGTCGTAATATCGATCTGGATCTAATAATCGCAGGCGGGCGAAATGTCCCTCGACGCCAAGTTGCTCAGGAGTCGCCGTGAGCAAAAGAAGCCCAGCGGTGCGTTTTGCTAAGGTTTCGATAAGTTGATATTGTAGGCTGGGTTGAGTTTCACTCCACTCTAAATGGTGAGCTTCATCGACAATCAGTAGGTCCCAGCTGGCGGATTCTGCCTGTTCGACGCGCAGTAGATTTTTGGTTAAAAAATCCAGCGAGCAGAGTATCAACTGTGAACTTTCAAAAGGATTGACCTCTAACATCTCCTCGGGGATCTCGTCATTTTCCAGCAGATCTAAATCGATATCCGGCATTTTGTCTTCAATTGCCAGGCAGCGGTTTTCATCTAAAATAGTGAACATTAAATTGAAGCGGCGCAACATTTCGACTAACCACTGGTGAACCAGTGAATCGGGAACAATAATGAGAATTCGCTCGGCGCGGTTAGTGATTAATTGTTGGTGTAAAATAAGCCCTGCTTCAACGGTTTTACCCAGACCGACTTCATCGGCTAGCAGTACTCGGGGAGCGTGGCGATTAGCCACTTGGGAGGCGATATAAAATTGGTGGGGCAACAATTGCACTCTGGGGCCGAGTAAACCGCAAACCCCTGAGTGTTGGTGCGACTGTTGGTGCGCAAGGCTCTCTATCCTGAGTTTGAATGATTTAAGTTTGTCAATTTGACCGGCGAATAATCTGTCTTGAGGTTTGCTAAAATGGACGAAGCTGTCCAGTTCCAATTCCTCTATGGATACCGGTTGGCCACTGGCATCGGTACAGTGGTAGATAAAACAGCCGTCGCGTTCTTCGCGCTCGATAATGGAAGACGTATTGCCCTGTTGGTCGCTGATTTCCTCGCCTACATTGTAAATCACTCTTGAGAGAGGAGCGTTATCAGATGCGTAGGTACGCCTTTCTCCTACGGCGGGAAAGCTGACTTCAATGCGTCGATCTTCACTGAAGGCGATGATACCTAACCCCAATTCTGATTCGGTATTGCTAATCCAGCGCTGGCCTGGAACAAATTCTTCGTTTTTCATATGGTAACCTATGTGCTTGGTAAATCTTGAGTTCATAAGAGGCAAATAAATACGTGTGGAATAGAACTATTGGCTAGTTTATTCCCTATAGAAGCTCTTTGGAATTAGGAAAAATACTAATACTGTGATCTTATCCAGCACCTTGATTGATCTGCTTGGCGGCAATCCATTGCGCCATATATTGGGTGCTTTTATGATGGTGATGGCGAAGCATCATGCCGGTAAAGTTATCGAGACGCCTCTGGCTTAAATGTTGTTGGAGATCGATGATGCCATTGAGTAGGCGCGAATTTAAGGTCTCTTTTTGATAGCGTAGTTGGAGGATGTCTTTACTGTTAAGCGACGCCTGTTGCCAGAGATGCTCGTTTTGATATAGCTCAACAGCGCGCTGGGCAATTTTTTGGCTGTCATTTTCAATGACTCCGGGCCAAGGTGAGTCCCCATGCATTGATTCAGCCCCAACACTGGTAGTGACGCTGGGGGTAGAACAGAGCATCGCATCGGTAAATTTTCCTTTTATGCCCGCACCAAAGCGTAACGGTGAAAGGCAAATGCGGGCATCCAGTAAAACCTCAAAAGCGTTAGCTGCCCAGCCCTTAATATGAAAGCCCTGGGTAGGATTGTGTAGATCAGTGACTTTTTTGGCAGGGTATGCTCCGTAAATGTGCATTTGAGCACGGGGCATTAGTTTTCTAACCTTGGGCCAAATGGATGTTTTTAGCCAGAGAATAGAATCCCAATTGGGTGCGTGGCGAAAATTTCCAATCGTAACGAAATGCTCTCTTTGGTGGTACGAGCGCTCAGCTAAATTTTTAATGGGCGTCAGCATAAAGGGCAAGTGCAATAATAGCTGTGCGGGTAGAGCGAAGTGTTTTTGTAGCAGTAAAATTTCGAATTCAGAGATCATCAAGGTTAAATCACAGCGATAGATAGAGGCTATCTCTCGCTGGCAAACATCCAGCGAAGCCATTTTTTTACGCAGTTTACTAAAATCATTATAATTTTCATCGTACTCAACACCATTGCGGATGGCATCTTTAAGCTGTTGGTGTCTCGCCAGACGCAGGCTGTGTAAATCTTCGGTATCTAAAATACGGATGCAATCGGGGCAGTGCTGTTCAATTCGCCAACCGAATTGCTCTTCCATCATGAAACGATCAAACAGCACTAATTCAGGTTGTATCTCAGTAATCCAGGTATCAAAGCTAGCACAATTTAAGTGAATGCTGGTTTCTTCGATACCTAGCGGTAGGAGGTTTTCTCGATGCTCGCCAAGTAGGGCTGGACTGGCAAATATGACCCGCTGTGCCCTCGCTTTAAAAAAACTGAGTAGCTGCATCATACGTGAACCCGCCGCTGATGAATTTGGCTCGGGCCAGACATAGCCGATCACAACAACCGTTGAAAGTGGTTGCATTAACCGGGAATCTTGATTTTTTGACATAGGTTGGAGAAGCTGCCGGAAAAGTGTGGAAAAAGCGATATGAATGTTTAGCTATATTACTATAGGCTAGGTATTGAAGAAACGATTTTTATTAAGAGTAAGCATCTTATTACCAAGCCTATGAGTATAAATAGACTGTGCTTTTCTCATGCTGTATCGATGAAATTTGCAGTCTTAAAATAGTCAGTTTATTTTTGCTAGACTTTTTCCTATTTCAGGTGGTAAATAGTAATACTTAGATAATAATAGGTCACCTATACGTCATATAATGCTAATGTTAGGAATAGTTTTAGCTCGGATGATGTATGCACTGTCGTGATGGTGGTCCGCTGTTGTTTTTAGATGCTTTTTTTCGATTGAACGCCGACTTGCTTTGTTCGGCTAATCGAGAAAGAAAAGTCTGTAAAAACAAGGAGCAAGTTAGCGCATCAGCGATTGGATGCAATATTCGAGTCAGGTGTTCGTCTACAGCGACTACACTAATACTATACTGAATACTCTGGCAATAGCAGGTTAGCGGGTAGGGTGATATTATCTCATTTGAATAAACCTAGGCGATTATTGCTCGGATATTTAGTTACTCTTGTAGCCACAGTTAAGGAAAAATAATGATTGATTTAAATGATTTGTTCAAGCAGATGCAACAGCGTTTTAACCCCCAAGCAGCTGAGAGCATTGATGCGGTTTTTCAATATAACTTGTCAGACCAGCAGAGTTTTAGCTGTGAAGTAAAAGCGGGCGACTGTGAATTTACCCAGGGAGCTCACGCAGCACCCGATATCGAATTGTCTCTAGCGTCTGAATTATTGTTGGAAATAATCAGTGGGGAAACCGATGCAATGCAGGCATTTATGGAAGGGAGTATTGAAGCAGAGGGAGATATGACATTGGCACCGGCACTGGTGAGTTTGTTTCCAGCGGCGTAGAGTTTATGGATAGTTATATGACAGGGACAATAAAAATAATATGGGTTACCAACCCAGAGGTAAAATATGAATCAACGGGAAAGAGGATCGTGGATCCCCGAGTCTTTAAACAGCAATAATTACACTTCTGTATTAGACGTATTTGAAAAGTCTTGCCAGAAATACCAAGATAAAATTGCCTTCACTAGTTTTGGCCACAGTATCTCGTTTACTGAGCTAGATACTTTGGCGAACGCCTTTGCCTATTACCTACAAAATAATACCAGCTTGCAGCCCGGTGATAGAATAGCGATACAACTACCCAATATTTTACAATACCCAGTGACGCTGTTAGGGGCTATGAAGGCTGGGTTGATTGTGGTTAATACCAACCCACTCTATACGCCTCGCGAATTAGAGCATCAATTTAATGATGCTCAAGTTAAGGCACTGGTGGTCTATGAAGGTGTCGCTAACAACGTACAAAAAATACTGGACAAAACCTCCATTGAAGTTGTATTAACTACCAATTTGGCTGATCTGCATGGTTTAGTTCCCCGGCTACTGATTAATAATGTGGTCAAGTACGTTAAAAAAATGATTCCCGCCTATTCGTTGCCTACGGCGATTAAATTGCGTGGCGCGATCATGCAATGTTATGGGAAGCAGCCAAATATTGTGGTGAAAAAAGCCGAAGATGTGGCTGTGCTGCAATATACTGGCGGTACCACTGGCGTTTCCAAAGGGGTGATGCTAACGCACGGAAATTTAGTATCAAACATGATGCAGGCATCAGAGGTGATCAGTCAGGCACCAGATCATTGGAAAAATACCGTGATGGCGCCTTTGCCTCTCTATCACATATTCGCTTTTACCCTCTCACTGGTGGTTATGGAGGCGGGTGGGCAAAGTGTCTTGATTGCCAACCCACGAGATATTCCCGGCTTTATCAAAGAGATGTCAAAGTGGAAGTTTACGGGTTTTCTCGGTCTGAATACGTTGTTTGTAGCACTGAGTAATAACAAAGACTTTGCCGATCTAGATTTTAGTCAGTTCTGTTTGACTATCTCTGGGGGTATGGCGCTCACTCATGATTGTGCGGAAGTTTGGCGGGAAAAAACCGGCAATATAATTATGGAGGGCTACGGTCTAACCGAGACATCCCCGATCGTGGCGGTCAATCCGGTTAAAGATATTAAAATCGGTACTATTGGTTTTGCCGTTAAGGAATCGAAAGTGCGGATAATTGATAAGGATGAAAAAGACGTCGCTAATGGAGAGCCCGGTGAACTCTGTATCATAGGTCCACAAGTGATGAAAGGGTATTGGAACCACCCTGAAGATACTGCGGCTTCGTTCACGGCGGATGGTTTCTTAAAGACCGGTGACATTGCACAGCAAGATGCAGAGGGTCGGATAACCATTGTCGATCGGGCCAAAGATTTGATTATTGTCTCGGGCTTTAATGTGTACCCCAATGAAGTTGAAGATGTTGCCTCCTCTCATCCTAAAGTGTTGGAATGTGCGGCGATTGGCATCAAACATGCAGTATCGGGTGAGATAGTTAAACTTTTCGTGGTGGCCAGTGATGCCAGTTTAGAGGTATCGGAGCTGCGCAGTTACTGTAAAGAGCACTTAACCAATTACAAAGTACCCAAAGAAGTGGAGTTTGTGGCGGAGTTACCTAAATCTAATGTAGGTAAGGTGCTGCGACGGATGCTGCGCGAGTAACTTGCCAACTGTTGAGCTAGCATAGATTGTTAGCTCAATTTTAATCCTCTGCCAGATAGGGCCAAGGTCATATCGGTTATTTCCAGCCAGTAATCGCCGATTTGCATGCCTTTTATGATTTGATCGACAGTTGCACATTGATGGAGCATCGCTTCGAGTTGCTCGAAATTTAAGCGCATTGCAGCCTGTTGTAGTGTTTGTTTTTTCTTACCCCACACCCGTAAGCTGCCACAGAGTGATTCATAGCTCTTGCCTTGATTTAAACCCGTTTTAAGTTCATGGAGTAATCTTAACTCACGGCTGATCGCCCAGAGTATGATAGTCGGCTCCAGGGCCTCTTGTCTGAGCACCTGTAAGATTTTTAAGCTGCGGGTGCTGTCACCCAGTACAATGGCGTCCATTAGTGCAAAAACGTCATAGCGCGAGCTGTCAGATACGGCGTTAATGATGTCGGCTGCGCTGAGTGGGGTGTTTTTTTGCAGTAACAATAGTTTATCTATTTCCTGCTTTGCCGCCAGTAAATTCCCCTCAATACGGTCGCATAAAACGGCGATTGCCTCGTCCTCTAATTGCAGGTTCTGCTCGGCGGCGCGTTTTTTTAACCAATTGGGCAGCTGCTGGGTTTCGATGGGCCAAACCTCAACGATGCACCCCTGTTGGTCAATCTTTTTATACCAAGCTGATTTTTTCGCCGCGCCATCTAATTTGTCACCGATCAGTAATAAGGTGTTTTCAGGGGGGGCAAAGGTTAAATATTCAAGGAGTATTTTACTGGCCGCCTTGTTTATTTTCTGGCTGCCTAAACGGATTTCAATGAGTCGCTTATCGGCAAACAGGGAGAGTGCGTTGGCGCATTCTAATAGATACTCCCACTTAAAGCCCGCTTCAACATGCAGTACTTCTCGCTCATCAAAGCCATCCGCTTTTAGTTTGGCTCGAATTAAATCGCAGCACTCTTCGATAATCAGGGTTTCATTGCCGGTTACTAGATAGACTTGATTAGATTTTTTTCCCAGTAACGCGGCGAGTTGCTCTGGCTTTGTTTTCATCTTATGCGGACGCGGGCGGCGTACTGTCTAATCACTTGCTCAGATAAATCACGCAATAGCTCTCTGTTTAAGAAAGCTTCTCTTGAATTGCTGGCCGCGGCATCGTTAGCATCGTATTGGAAAGTGCGTTCAGAAAATGCTTCTAAATTGGTGGCAAAGGGCTCTTCTTGAAGGCCTACAATATCAAACGAGAGCTCGCCTCTTAAAGTGTATTCATCAACCTCTGCAGCGGCGTTAATAGTGGTGGTTATTTTTCTGATATTGAGGCGGGTAATAACAATTCGGTTGTCGGCTGTTTCGTTTAAGTCTAAATTATTTTGCTCGACTAATAAGCCAAATTCTTGCATAAAAACCGGATGGCTCGCATTGTTGAATTCTAACCAAAAAGATTGTGCTTCCACGGGGATTTCAATATTACCACGCAAAGCAAAGCCACAACTTGCCAGTGTGGTGAGTATGGTTAGGAAAAAAATGGCGGTTACATTCACCGGTAATAATTTTTTGCTTGCAGTAAACATGTTAGTTCCTCGTGGCGGGCGAATGATAATGCTTGATGTTTGGCGGAGAGTGCCATGTTAGGTGATCTACCCGCTATTGATTAATAGCGGGCTTGCACAGCTTGTTAAGCAGTCACTGTTTAACGCGAAAAATTAGCCTACAACCAAGTTGATTAATTTTCCAGGTACTATGATTTTCTTGCGAATAGTTTTACCTTCCATGAATTTTTGTACATTTTCTAACGCGAGTGCGGTATGCAAGATTAAGTCTTCGTCGGCATCGGAGGCGATGGACATTTTTCCTCTCACCTTACCGTTCACCGAGATAACCATGTCTATTTTTGCCTGCACCAGTGCAGATTCATTAGTGACCGGCCACTTGACATGTATCAGCTCAGAATCATGTGATAACTCGCTCCACAGCTGCTGAGTGATATGTGGAGTGATAGGGCCCAGTAGTAAAATACAAGCTTCTATTGCCTCCTTATAGACCGCGATACCTTGATCTGAACGATCTTTAAACTTACCCAGACTGTTGGTTAGTTCCATCACTGCAGCGATCGCAGTATTGAAGGTTTGTCTGACTTCAATATCGTGACTCACCTTTTTGATAGTCTGATGAGTTTTTCGTCGCAATGCTAACTGCTGGTCGTTGAGTTCATCAATGTTTAAGGTGACCGACTTGTTAAGCGCGATATGATCGTAGGTCAGTTTCCATAAGCGTTTAAGAAAGCGCTGAGCGCCTTCTACTGCTGAGTCAGACCATTCTAGTGACTGTACCGGTGGCGCTGCAAACATCATAAATAAACGCACGGTATCGGCGCCGTATTTATCAATCATGGTTTGAGGATCAATGCCGTTGTTCTTGGATTTCGACATTTTGGTGATTCCACCGTGAATGACACTCAGACCATCCTCTTTGTGCACGGCAGAGATTGTCCTGCCTTTGTCATCGGTTTCAATCTCTACATCGTCCGGTGATATCCAGGTAGTACTACCATCGTCGTTTTCACGATAATAAGTATCCGCTAATACCATGCCCTGACACAGCAGTCTTTTAAAGGGTTCATCGGAATCTACCAAGCCCTCATCGCGCATCAACTTATGGAAAAAGCGCGAGTAGAGTAGATGTAAAATAGCGTGTTCGATACCGCCAACATACTGATCGACGGGAAGCCAGTAATTGGCTTTTTCAGGGTCGAGCATGGCGTCACTCGTACCGCGACTTGCATAGCGAGCGTAGTACCAACTAGATTCCATAAAGGTATCGAAAGTATCTGTTTCTCGCTCGGCGGGCTTGCCACACTCTGGGCATTGAGTATCGATAAAACTGCGCATTTTTTTAATCGGCGATCCACTGCCGTCAAATTCTACATCTTCGGGAAGAACTACAGGTAACTGGTCTTCAGGTACCGGAACTGGGCCGCAACTGGGGCAATTAACCACCGGGATCGGCGTGCCCCAATAACGCTGTCTTGAAACTCCCCAATCTCGCAGGCGGTAATTAATGGTGATTTTACCTTTGTTGCGTCTTTCTAGTTCTGACGCGATGGCCTTGAAGGCAATATCAAACTCAAGATCGTTGAAGTCTCCGGAGTTAATCAGTGTGCCTTTCTCGGTAAACGCCTGCTTGGAAATATCGGCACTGATGGTGGAGTCAGTCGGGCGTATTACTTGGATGATATCTAAATTATATTTTTTGGCAAAATCCCAATCGCGTTGATCGTGTCCTGGAACCGCCATAACCGCGCCTGAGCCATAATCCATCAAGACAAAGTTAGCCGTCCAGACTGGGACTTGTTTGCCGGTCAGGGGATGAGTGGCACTAAAACCTAGAGGCATGCCCTTTTTTTCCATGGTTGCCATGTCAGCTTCGGCAACTTTTATATTCTTACACTCATCGAGAAATGCAACCAGTGCTGGGTTATCAAGCGCCGCTTTAACCGCCAGTGGGTGTTGCGGGGCCACCGCGAGGTAAGATACACCCATCAAGGTATCGGGTCTGGTGGTGAATACCTCTAAGGTAGTATTTTGATCAACATCAAAGATTAACTCGATGCCATTAGAGCGGCCAATCCAATTTCTTTGCTGGGTGAGAACTTGCTCGGGCCAGTCGGTCAATTGATCGAGATCATCGACTAGCTGATCGGCATAATCAGTAATTTTAAGGAACCACTGAGGGATCTTTTTGCGCTCAATCAAAGCGCCTGAACGCCAGCCGCGACCATCAATGACCTGCTCGTTGGCCAGTACTGTTTTATCAACGGGATCCCAGTTAACCTCGGCCTCTTTTTTATAGACCAAGCCCTTTTTTAATAAGCGGGTGAAAAACCACTGCTCCCAACGATAGTACTCTGGGTGGCAAGTTGCCAGTTCTCTATCCCAGTCATAGCCAAAGCCCATGCGCTGCAGTTGGCTGCGCATATAATCCATGTTTTCGTAGGTCCATTTGGCGGGAGCCACATTGTTTTTCATAGCGGCGTTTTCAGCAGGCAAGCCAAAAGCATCCCAGCCCATAGGTTGCAGGACATTTTTCCCCTGCATTCTCTGGTAACGAGAGATAACATCACCTATGGTATAATTACGGACGTGACCCATGTGCAATTTGCCACTTGGATAGGGAAACATTGAGAGGCAGTAAAACTTCTCTTTGCTTAAGTCCTCGTCACATTTGAAACTGTTATGGTCTTGCCAGTATTTTTGAACTTGGGGTTCGATGTGTTGCGGTTGATATATTTCGTTCATTTTAGATACTTTAGCTGCTGAGAGACGCTCACCTGAGGGCTGGCCTAAGGTCATATGTCAGGAAAATTTGAACCTAAGCATACCTTAAACCCAAGGTCATAAACACCGCATTAATGGCAAAAATTGGATCTTTTGGAGGTTATTATGCAAGCGGATAATAAAACCGATAAAAAAAGTCAAACACAGCCTAAAAGTAAGTTGGGCGATGTTTTTAAACGCATTCTAGAGCAATTGTCGAGATCGGGGCTCAGCGCCGCCGATAACTCAAGCGCCATGATTAAAAAAATGGTGGATGACGCGATTGAATTGGAACAGGCAGCAGAGCAAATGAGCAGTGATGAAGTGCATTTGTTAAGTGAATATGTGGCGAGAGACCTGTCTTCATTAGCCCATTATTTACACATGACAGGGGAGGGTGTTGCCGCCTGGTTGAACTTTGATCTAGATTATTTAGAGCAATCTAGTAAAGAACAATTTTTACGTTTAGCCGACAAAAGCGTGCTAGATAATCTACTGCTCAATGAAAAATTAGCCTGTGATGCTCAGCAGTATTTAACCGGTGAGGTCTGTCTCTACGGGACCTTGCGCTGTTTAAATTGCGGCAGCGAGCACCGGGTCATACAGATTGAAGTTATAGAGCCGTGTAAAGATTGTCAAAGTGATTGCTTCGAACGTATTAGCCAATAAGGCCGAGTGAATTTGTCGATCTGAACTAGCCGGGAGCTGTCATGCGATAATCCCTGTGCAGTGGGCCTGTTTGTGCATAACATAAAATGTTCTACTATGGACTGACATAAAAGTGAAATACCTTTGTCACCTCAAAGAAATATGCTGTATAAAATTAAAACTACAATTATTACAGGGAGAGAACAATGATAAAAATAGGTTTGCTAGCCGTAACGGCGATTACCGGCCTTGTGTCGCTGGCGGTAAATGTTCAAGCAGATAGTTCGCGGTGGGAAGCAGGTACCAGCTATAAATTAACCATTTTACATACCAACGATAACCACGGACGGTTTTGGTCCAATCGCCATGGTGAATATGGCATGGCTGCTCGTAAAACATTAATCGACAGTATTCGCGCAGAGATAAAAGCAGAGGGCGGACAATTATTACTCTTGTCAGGCGGAGATATCAATACTGGGGTACCCGAATCTGATCTGCAAGATGCTGAGCCGGATTTTAAGGGCATGGGTTTTATCGGCTATGATGCCATGGCCATTGGCAACCATGAATTTGACAATGAACTGTCGGTGATTCGCAAGCAACAATCTTGGGTAGATTTTCCTTTTTTGGCGGCCAATATATACGATACAAGCACAAAAAAGCGTTTGTTTAAGCCCTATCAAGTTTTTCAGAAAGGCGCCTTGCGTATCGCGGTGGTCGGTCTGACTACAGAAGATACTAAAAAGTTAGGTAACCCTGAGTTTATGGGTAATATCTCTTTTACTCAACCTGTTGATGAGGTCAAGAATTTACTGCCAGAACTCAATAAAAAAGCCGACATCATCATTGCTGCGACTCATATGGGCCACTATCAAGACGCAAAATTCGGTATTAATGCACCGGGTGATGTGACGCTGGCCCGCTCAGTTAAAGGTATTGATATTATTATCGGTGGTCACTCACAAGATCCTGTCTGTGCCGATGCGCAAGGCGCGATGATCACTAAGTATAAAGCGGGCATGGCCTGTATGCCGGATGTACAAAATGGCACGTTAATCATGCAGGCTCACGAGTGGGGTAAGTATGTAGGGCGCGCCGATCTTGAGTTTAAAGATGGTGAATTAAGTTTGGTTAGCTATCAGTTAATACCGGTTAATCTAAAGAAGAAAGTGAAGAATGCAGAAGGCAAGAAAGTGAGAGTGCTAGTGGCTGATGCCATTGCAGAAGACGCTACACTTAAGGCATTTTTAACCCCATATCAGGAGCAGGGCCAAGAGAAGCTACAGCAAAAAATTGGTGTTGTAGATAGTAAGTTAGAAGGGGATAGAGCTGTAGTACGCTTTGAGCCTACTAATATGGGCCACTTAATTGCGCTGGCGCAGATGGAAAAAGTCGGGGCAGACTTGGCGGTGATGAATTCTGGGGGAATACGTGACAGTATCGCCCAGGGAGATATCACCTACAAAGATGTGCTAAAAGTGCAGCCATTTGCCAATGTGGTGGGCTTTGTGACATTGAATGGTAAAGAGCTACTGGATTATTTAACAGCAGTCGCCGCTAAACCTATCGACAGTGGTGCATTTGCTCAGTTTGCCGGCGTTTCACTGATGATTGAACAGGGCGTATTGAAAACAGCGACCATTAAAGGACAGGACATAGATCCTGCGAAAAACTACCGATTGGCGATTAACAGTTATATCGCCTCAGGTGGCGACAAGTACCCACCGATGAATAAGCACTCTGGCTATGTCAACAGTGGTTTTGTCGATGCGGATGTTTTAAAAGAATACATCGAAAAAAATTCACCGTTAAGCGCTGGTGAATACGACAAAGGTAATGTAGTGCGAAAGTAGGCAAATTACTTAGCAAAAGAACAGACAGCAAGGGTGATAGCGGTTAACGTTATCGCCCTTTTTTTTAAATTAATTTTGATAATAAACAGAAAATTAAGCAAAAACTAGGCGAATATTGTATTGCTATTCTCCACTGGACTAGGCTATTATTTCCAGCATCTCGAACGAGATAATTAAATTCCTTAAAATGTGAAAACTATGCAACATAACCTAAATAATCACAATGCCCGACAACAGAATACCATGTATCGAACATGGATTAGTTGCTGTGTGTGTGTATTAGGTTCTGCGATGGGAATAAAAATTCCCGCATAATTTGAACAATAATGCCGCAGAGACAGTGCGGCATTATTGGTAAGTATCAGTTTGTCGCTACTGTTCTCCGGTTCTATTTAATAACGGAGAAAATCATGACAATATTATCCTTAGCGTACAATGGCTTTAAAGCACTTAATAAATATCTTTTTTCACCCAGCCCCTATCATTCAGTTGAACATCTCAGCGATGAGTTACTCAAAGATATTGGAATATATCGTGACGGCGGTGTCATCTATCCTATTAATAAAGCGCCGCTATTGGAGACAGTTAAAGAGGGCAAGCAAGCTGGCAATGAGGTTGTCTTCATCCCCAAGGAACTGCTAGACACTGGTGGTTAAAGTGAGTAGTGGTTGTTTATGTGCTGCAATCACTACAGCTATTTAAAGCACAGCACCCATCGATAAATATCGATGGGTTATCCTCGGGTGTGAATGTTTTCTGTTAATATTGATACTTGAAAGCGCTCATTAATTTTTTAGAACACACCACAGTATGGTTGAAGGTATGAGTAAATTAGACAAGTTTGACAGAGCGATTATTCGTGAATTACAAAAAAACTCTCGAATCAGCGTCACAGAATTGGCGGATGTGGTCGGACTGTCTAAAACGCCCTGTAAAGTGCGCATGGATAAGCTGGAACAGCAGGGGTTCATACTAGGATATAGCTTGCTGGTAGACCGGGCGAAATTAGGCGAGTCTCATGTCGCTTTTGTACAAGTGACCTTAAGTGATACCAAAACTAATGCACTAGATTCTTTTAACCAAGCGGTTAGACTAATACCTGAAGTAGAACAGTGCCATATGATAGCCTCCAATTTTGACTATTTGTTGAAAGTCCGCACCACGGATATGGAAAGTTATCGCAAGTTTTTAGGAGAGACCTTATCCAATTTACCTTTTGTCATGCACAGCAGTACCTTTGTGGTGATGGAAAATATTAAAGATCATTGAGTAAGACT
This sequence comes from Oceanospirillaceae bacterium, assembly GCA_013215445.1. Classification (GTDB taxonomy): domain Bacteria; phylum Pseudomonadota; class Gammaproteobacteria; order Pseudomonadales; family Balneatricaceae; genus Rs1. The sequence continues at coordinate 24,906 of JABSRA010000031.1, read as the reverse complement.
CAGTAGATGCAAAAAAGATCACAAAAATTATTATAATCAAAGCAGTAATGCTGCAATATTAGGGATGTAAAAAATGGACGTATTGATTGAAATGTTATTGGTGTTTGTGTTTACTTGGCAGTTTGTGGTGCTGGTTTTAGTGGTGGTTTTGCTTAAATCAGCGATTCTGTTTGTCCCGCAAAACCGCTCTTTCGTCATCGAAAGATTTGGCAAGTTTCAGTCCAGTCGAGAGGCCGGACTTAACTTTATCACGCCATTCATCGATAAGGTGGCAGCGGATCGCTCGTTGAAAGAGCAGGCTATCGATGTTCCGAGTCAGGGAGCTATCACCAAAGATAACATTACCCTCACTGTAGATGGCGTGCTGTACTTCAGAGTATTAGACCCTTATAAAGCCACTTATGGGGTGGAAGATTATAGTTTTGCCGTGGTGCAATTGGCACAGACTACAATGCGTTCTGAACTGGGAAAAATGGAGTTGGATAAGACCTTTGAAGAGCGAGATAAGCTCAATGTCAATATTGTAGAGTCTATCAACAAGGCGGCCGAGCCCTGGGGCGTGCAAGTTTTGCGCTATGAAATTAAAGATATCGTGCCACCCGTCACCATCATGGAGGCGATGGAAGCGCAAATGAAAGCCGAGCGAGTAAAACGTGCCCAGATATTAGAATCCGAAGGTGACAGACAATCGGCGATCAACGTTGCAGAGGGCCAAAAGCAAGCACAAGTGCTAGCGGCAGAAGCGGATAAGGCCCAGCAAGTGTTAAGGGCAGAGGGCGAAGCCAAGGCGATAGTCGCAGTGGCGCTAGCACAAGCTGAAGCCTTGATCACCGTCGGTGATGCGGCGAAAACGGAAGAGGGACAAAAAGCTATCCAACTAGATTTGGCGACTAAGGCGATCGAAGCGAAACAGGCGATAGCGAAAGAATCTACCGTGGTTCTTCTCCCCGACTCTGCTACCGATGTCTCCAGTGTAGTGGCTCAGGCAATGACCATTATAAATACCTTAAACAAGGGGGCATAATGGATATCTTTTACCAGAATATGGCCGAATTCTTATTGGTAATAGGACTGCTGTTACTGGTATTGGAAGTATTGGTGCTGGGCTTTTCAACCTTCTTTTTGTTTTTCTTAGGGGTGGGATGTATTGGCACCGGATTGCTGTTTTTCAGTACGCTAATTGCCGTGGATTCTACCAATGCGTTGATTGGGGTTGCCATTATTAGCAGTATCAGTGCACTGTTATTGTGGCAGCCGCTGAAACGCATGCAAAATAACGTGGACACAAAACCGGTAACCAATGATTTTATTGGCCACCGGTTTAGACTAGCGCAAGACTTGGAACAAAATGGCACTGTTGATCATCAGTATTCGGGCATTAACTGGAAAGTATCCAGTGATGCACCTTTAAAACAGGGAACGGATGTTGAAGTGGTTGAAGTAGGTGTCGGTAAAATGAAAGTCCAACAAGTTTAGCCCAAATCTGCAACGGTGTATGAGGATGGAAAAGCGGGATCAGACAGTGACCACTATCACCTCACCTTGTATTAGGAATTGTTGCCTGGATGACCGAGACATATGTCTGGGTTGTCTGCGCTCTTTGGACGAAATTTGCCGTTGGTCTAGTCTTGATAACCCAATGCGACGACAAATATTAATGGCGGTCGCCGAGCGTAAGAAACAGCGGGGTTTGTCATCGGACAGCAGCGGAGAATAGTTTTTCCCTATCAGATATATAATTTTAATTAATTATCATAATTCACGTGCTTTTTGTATACTCATTTCAATCGAAATGAGTCATCAAAAGGTAGGTTAAAATGTTTGAAAATAGAGAAGGTCAGCAAGTCCCAGACGTTGAAGTCAACTCCATCGTTGCAGGCCAATGGAAAAAAATTAATACCAGTACGCTATTTAAAAATCAAAATGTAATCGTTTTTTCACTCCCCGGAGCATTCACCCCGACTTGTTCGAGCAGTCATTTGCCCCGATATAATGAATTGGCGCCGGTATTTGCCAAAAATGCTATCGACCGCATTATCTGTGTTTCTGTTAATGATACGTTTGTAATGAATGCTTGGGCTGACGCGCAAAATGTAAACAATATTGAGTTCCTGCCGGACGGCAATGGTGATTTTACTCGTGAAATGGGTATGTTGGTTGATAAAAATGACCTAGGTTTTGGCCAGCGCTCTTGGCGTTACGCTATGTTAGTACGTGATGGTAAGATAGAAAAAATGTTCATTGAAGCCGATTTGCCCGGCGATCCATTTGAAGTTTCAGATGCCGATACCCTACTAGATTATCTTAATCCAGAGGCGCAAAAGCCAAGCAGTATAAGCATGATTACCAAGGCGAATTGTGGGCATTGTAGTCGCGCAAAAGCTGCTTTAGAGCAGCGGGGATTGTCCTTTGAGGAGATCGAGCTAGGTAAAAATGGCTTGACTAATATTAGCCTTCAGGCTTTATCAGGAAAGGCCTCTACCCCCCAAATCTTTGTCGATGGTGAGCTGATTGGCGGTGCCGATGAATTAGAGCAATGGCTGGACCGTTAACTGAGATTTACAGCAGTTGTTCTTGGCTAGTGCAGGACTAGCCGAGAGCGCTAGTCCTATTCATCTTTAGTTACTGTGTCAGAACGCAGCTAAAGGACTCGCCATTCACGTCTGTTCCTCCGCGGATCAATGTGTTGCTCTGCATAGATTTTAACCGCTTAGATTTTCGTTGGAAGAAGCACAGAGGATATTTCTGGGCTTATCGCTACTTCTTTAGGCCAATAATTCCACTCGTTTCTTTACCGCCTGCAAAGTCTCTGGTAACGCTTTCTCGAGTTTATTACGCATAATTAGTTTGTGCATAAATGTACCAAACAGGCCAAAGCGGATGTCGTATTTGAGCACGACTTCCAACAGGGTCTGACTGTCTGCCAAAGAGGTGAGCTGCCAGCTACTAACGGCGTTGTCTAGAGGCCCCAAAGGCGTTATTTTATAGATAAAACCAGCGCCGGGTTGCCAGTGGGTTATGTGTTCTTCTATTGCGCCAAAATCGTCCAGTTTACAATATCGTCCCGCGCCTACTCCCAGTGGTAGGTCATTAATTGCGTGTGATTGACTGACTCCGGGTGCCCACACGTGCACATCATAAAAATCTTCAAGTACTTTCCAGGTGTCTTTAATGTCGGCATTGATGATCAAGTTAGCGATGACTTGAAATTCTCCAGAGATGCTAGGTACGGCGTTTTTCCCACGGCTAGGTTTAGCTTGTGGCTTAGCACTGGTATGGGTTTGGCTCATGATTTATTCCTCAGTGTTTAGTGATGAACTTATGATAAACTAAGTGTCAGATAGAAATAATGGGTAAATAATGCAAATTATTGGTGCGTTTTTTATCCTTGTTTTGCGTATTTGATCGAGTCAGAGGTGTAGTTTGAACTGGGATGATTTAAAATATTTTCTTGCGGTTGCACGCACCGGCTCTATTCGAGCGGCAGCGAAAGTGTTGGAGGTTAACCACGCCACCGTTTCTAGACGTATCAACAGCTTCGAAAAAAATTTAGGGCAGAGGTTGTTTGAACGCTCGCACAAAGGCTATGAGCGTACCTTGATGGGCCATCAAATATTCACAGAAGCCTGTCATTTAGAAGAGCGGCTCAATAGTGTGCAGAGAAAAATAGACGGGAAAGACACTTCGCTCTCTGGAGAGCTAAGAGTCACAATGCCAGATGTGATCGCGCAAGATTTATTGATGCCGTGGTTTGCTGAATTTTGTCGACTTCATCCGCACATAGAAATGGAAATACTGGATTCAACCAAAGCTTTTAATCTGACTAATCGTGAGGCGGATGTTGCATTTAGACTTTGCCATACTCCACCAGAGCATCTAATCGGACGAAAATTGGCGACTATTCATCGCGCTTGTTATATCAGCGCCAGTTGCAGAGAACTAATGTTAGATGAACAGTGGTTGGCAGCTCAATCATGGATCGGTTGGAACGATAAAAACCGTAGACCGGTGGGGAAAATAGCAAAAGAGTATCCAAGACTGTCGGCTAAACACAAAATTGTTAGTGCTGCACTGCAAGTGAGTGCCTGTCGAGAGGGTATGGGGGTGGCTATCCTACCCTGCTTTCTGGGTGATAAGGACCCTAGTTTGGTACGAATTCCTCCCTATACTAGTGAGGCGAAGTTTGATTTATGGGTGCTGCGCCACCCGGATTTACGGGATAACCTCAAAACCCAAAGCTTTGTTAATTTTATGAGTCAAAAACTGCTTGAGAATGTGGATGTTATAGCCGGCAGGATTTAGTTAGGCGCATTAGCGAGTACCAACCCAGCAACAAATATTCACTGCTGATTCTCACTAGCGCTGTTATTTAGCATGACTCAACGTCTAGCTATGACATCAAACATCTCAGCGCTCTCGCAACGAGCCTATTAGCCCCGTCAAGTAGCCTGGTATTATTTCGAGAACCTTATGCCTTAGTGAAATTTGGCAAGAACCCTTTAATGTTTGGGTGAGCAGCGAGACACTTGGCGATTTTTTCTGCCAGAGGGCCGTTGTGTACTTGCGGGATGCGAGTCTGGTCGATGCTATCGTTACTGAACTCTACCTCTTGATTAAAGCTTTCTAGGGAATGCTTAATAGTTTTTTTACGCATTTGTGTCGATAGCTTCGAAAAGGTTAGCGCTGCATTTTTTCGACTAAAGCGTCGAAAGCCTTGATAGCGGAAATTCTCCGCTACTTGATGTCGAGACTCCCTTAATAGCTGTGCCATTAATTCGTGCAAAAGAGCATTGATAGAGCACTCTTTTAATAAAAACGTCAGTATCATGTCCGAGTCGCCATAGCGGTGTTGCAAGCTGGATTGTGCCGGTACATCTAGTTGTATCTCAAACAGCCAGTGTCGATTGTCCAGTTGCTCTAAACGCCGTAAATCAAAGGTTGCACCATCATAGCTAATGGTTAAAAGCAGCTGTTTTAGCTGTGTTTTGCTGGCAGGTTGAAAAGGGTTGTTTTGAAATTCTGCCTGTATATGGGCGAGTGCTGGTAGGTCTTGATGGTTGTTAAACGGGGTTGTGATAGCCCCTTTATATTGAATGCGAAACAGTTCTCTTATCTCGTGCTCTCTCGCCACCACAATCGCTAAATATACAGTCTGAATGATTTCAGAGGTAGGAAGCATAGGCTCTACTCTCCATTTTCTGCCGTAGACAATTTTGGCCTGGGCGCTGGCATTTGGATATGGGTAATTATCTTGGCCAATAATACCTATTTGGATATAAAACTGGCGGTGATCTGCGCAGACAAAAATCGGATAATTATCAGAGTACTGAATATCTAGTACAATGCTCTCGACACTTTCTCGGGTGTGTGAAAAGGTTAAATATTGTTGGGGGATGCAGCTGTGACCATTGTCAAATTCGATTAGTGGGGCGTTGCTTAACTGCGATTCTCTCTGCTGTAACGCAATAATATTATTGTGACCTGGAAAGTTTTTTTGCACTTTATATCTGCCAGTGGATAAAAAAGTAAAAATAGCATAGTCGTCAATAAATAATCACTGGCATAATTTGCAACGCCAATGATAAAAAATGCACCGCCTGTGCAGTAAACATAGAAAATTGAATTATCTTTTTAAGTGTTTCTATAAAGGCCGTAAATACTCTGTTAATATCAAAAAAACAACAATATAAGATGAGCGGCCAATGCCAATAAATAGTGAAGTTAGTACTAAAATAAATTTTAGAGACGCCATTGCTGAATTGGCCCTGCTACTGGAAGATCGACTGACTACTAGTAAAGCCATTCGAGATCACCACTCCCAAGATGAATCTTTTCACCCGCCATCTGCTCCAGATGCTGTAGCGTTTCCCAATGACATAGAAGAAGTTTCTCAAATCGTTAAAGTGTGTGCCAAGCATATGATGCCCGTTATCCCGTTTGGCACTGGCACTGCTCTAGAGGGTGGTGTCAATGCCATCTATGGAGGCTTGTGCATTGATATGAGTGCTATGAATAACATCATCCGAGTCAACGCTCAAGACATGGACTGTACAGTGCAAGCAGGTGTTACCCGCAGGGAACTAAATGAATATTTGCGAGATACCGGGCTGTTTTTTCCAGTGGATCCAGGGGCTAATGCTTCAATAGGAGGAATGGTAGCGACCAGAGCATCGGGCACCAATGCAGTGCGATACGGCACCATGCGAGAGGCGGTATTGAGTTTGACGGTGGTTACTAGCGATGGAAGCATTGTGAAAACCAGTACTAGGGCGCGTAAGTCAGCGGCGGGGTATGATTTAACCCGGTTGTTTGTCGGCTCTGAGGGTACGCTAGGTGTTGTCTGTGAGGTAACTTTAAAATTGCATGCCATCCCCGAGAGTATAGCAGCTGCAGTATGTGGTTTTGATTCTCTGCAGGGCGCTATCGACTGTGTGATAGAAACGATACAAATGGGTATACCTATCGCTCGTATAGAGTTGCTCGACGAAGCGGCAATAAAAACCATTAATGATCACAGCGATTTGGGATATGCTCATACACCGCACCTGTTTTTAGAGTTCCACGGCACGGACCTGTCGGTAAAAGAACAGGCGGCGACAGTGCAAGAATTGGCAGTAGAGCTTGGTGGGAATGATTTTCAGTGGGCATTAAAAACAGAGGAGCGCACTAAACTCTGGCGTGCAAGGCACGACTTTGCATACGCTGCACTGGCACAGCGCCCCGGATCAAAAATATTATCTACGGATGTTTGTGTGCCTATTTCTAGACTCACGGAATGTATTTTGCAAACCAAACAAGACATTGCAAGTACTGGCATGAACATGCCGATTATCGGACATGTCGGTGATGGAAATTTCCACGTGGCACTGAGTGTGTTTCCCGAAGACCCGCAAGAAATGCAGTTAGTGGATGACTTTAACAAGCGATTAATCAATAGAGCGCTACAAATGGAGGGTACTTGTACCGGGGAGCACGGTATTGGTCTAGGAAAAAAAGAGTACTTAGTGCAAGAACTACCACAAGCTATCAATTTGATGAAATTGATTAAAACCGCCCTAGATCCACTCAATATAATGAATCCAGGTAAAGTACTCTGAATATGTAAGTAATTTAAGATTGGCGACAATTTTCAAAATGCCAACTATACTTATTTTATGCAGTGATATACCAGTCATATATAGGACGACAAGCAGAATATGCGAAGTTTAGAACGTAGAACGATGTTTACCAAACATGAGCCCCCGCATAGCGTCAGTGGGGTGACTCCTGTTGAAAACCTATTACTCAAACCTCTCGTCCCTGTTTTTCTAGCTGTGCTAGTGGGTTTGCTGTTGCTGATAGCCTCAAGCACCTTCATCTCTATATTAAATGATAAACAATCCGCTTTAGATAAAATTGCTGTGATGTCACAGGTACAAATGGTGGAGAGGCAGTTGGTGAAATTTATGATTACCAATAGCGCTATTTTGCATCAATTTCATTTGGCTGTTGTCAGTAATGACGAAATGACTGAAGAACATTTCAGGGATATAGCGGAACCACTGGCACAGCGATATCCAGATATAAAATTAATCACCTTAAGTCGCCAGGGAGTGATTAACAATGTTTACCCTCTGGGCTTAAATCAAGATTTGATGGGTAAAAAAATTAGCTCAAGATCGTCTGCTAATGGCATAAGTGGGCAAGGTTTTTATGTTGAGTATAGCCAGGGAACATCTACGCAGCAGACTAATGTGGTCCTTAATCAGCAATTGTTTGCTGTTGAGGTCAGTGGGGGAACTAGTGATCTGCTGTCCATAGAACTAGATTTTTACCACTATCTTAGATCACAGCTTTTTCTCGACAATAGTCCCTTGCAAGCTTTTAGCATCGTCTCTTTGCCAGGTGGAGAGAGGTTGTTTCAGATGGGTAGCCAAAGTACATCCCAGCAGGGTGATGCTTATGCCTTAAGTGTCGATATAGCCGGTGGAACTTGGCGCATAGAAACCTCGGTTAAAAATCGCCCCTTTACTGAACAGCTATGGAGTTGGTTGGGGGCCGTGTTATTTTCTATCTTGATGTCGGTGATTACCTACCGGATAATTTGTGCCTATCGACAGCGAAGTGTCGATGTGCAAGCGGGGGCTTACCGGGCTAATTTCGATATATTAACCAGCTTGCCAAATCGCTATCATTTTTCGAGACGGCTGCGGGAATTGATCGATGAAGCGCAGCGCGATCAAACAGACTTTGCCGTTTTCTTTATGGATATCGACCATTTTAAGCATATCAATGATCAGCTTGGCCAGGGGGCAGGTGATGTGATTTTGACGGAGTTTTCAGCGCGATTGGCACTGTCCGCCAAAAGTACGGATTTAATTGCACGTATCTCTGGCGATGAATTTGTGTTTGTTGCCCGGGATGTTGATGATGTTATTAAAGCCGATTTGCTGGCAGATAAACTAAAAAAACACCTACAGCAGCCTATTGAATTTGCTGGACAGCAACACTTTTTGACCATCAGTATGGGAGTCGCTATGTACCCGATTGATGGAGATGATGCCCCCACATTGCTACATCATTCCGATCAGGCTATGTATGCGGCAAAGAATGCGGGTCGCAACCGTCACTTCTTTTTTAATGAGGGGATGCGTGAACAGGCAGAGAGTTTTTTAAATTTACATCAAGACTTATTACGTGGCTTAGAAGCGGGAGAGTTTGAACTGTATTATCAACCGGTATTAAATGTAAAAACCGATCAAGTTGATATCTGTGAGGCTTTGATTCGTTGGAATCACCCAGAGAAAGGTTTGGTGATGCCAGACAAATTCATCGCTGTGGCCGAGCGCACTGGCGCTATACGTGAAATAGGTAACTGGGCCTTTGGACAAGCTTGTCGTGACATTCGCCGTTTTGATGAAGGCGACATCAACATAAAAATTGCAATTAATCACTCTATCAGTGAGTATTACTCGAACCGGGCATTTGAACGCTGGAAGCGAATTTTGCGCGAGAATTTTGTGACGGGTGATCGCTTTATTTTTGAAATACCAGAAGCGTTACTCATGGATAAAAAATCGATTCGGATCAATGTCGTTAACGCCATGCGTAAAATGGGAGTACAGTTTGCCATCGATGATTTTGGCACGGGTCACTCAGCGATTAATTACCTGCGCAATTACCCTGCTGAAATACTAAAAATTGATGCTAGTTTAATTCAGGGGATGCAGACCAATAGTCAAGATAGAACACTGGTTGAAGTAGTGCTCACGCTAGCGAAATCGCTCGGTAAAGTGGTGGTGGCAGAAGGGGTTGAAAGTGAAGAGGTGGCGGCGCTGCTCAAAGCGCTAAATTGTGATTATTTACAAGGTAATTGGCTATTAGAGCCCAAGCCGATTAATCGCCTAATTCCCTATTTACATCAACATATGTTCGAGTTAGAAGAGCGGATCATCAATACTAATCAATAAACTCGAACTCCCCATATTAGCAGGGAGTCCGAGCGTAACATACAGCCGTTGCTGTCAAGGGCTGAGAATTACTTTTTACGGGTAAAAGGGGCTAAACCGTCATCGATCATAGTAGGTTTAGTGAGCTTTTTAAGCCGCTTTTTCGCTTTTGGATTGGGAGATTTTTTACTGGCCTTAGCAGCGATTTTTTTGTCAATCTTTTTCTTTTTCGAACCCGCCGCTTTACCCGAGGATTTTACTTTTTTAGGCCCACTATAGCTGCCTTCTAGTCCTGCTATTTTACGTATTTCAAACTTGGTTTTTAGATAGCGCTCTATACTGGCCATCAAATTCCACTCGCTGGGGTTAATCAGTGATATGGCTTGGCCTTCACTGCCCGCCCGGCCCGTTCTGCCAGTGCGATGTATGTAGTCGTCACCACTTCTTGGCATGTCTCGGTTGATCACTAAATCAACCCCTTTGATGTCGATTCCACGAGCGGCAACATCCGTGGCAATTAAAATCTTCAAAGTCCCGGCCTGCAGCAATTTAATGACGTGCTTGCGCTGCTCTTGGGTAAGATCACCGTGGATGACGCCCGCCCGAATACCAAAGCGGCGCACATAGCCGTTAAGTCTTGCCGCTTCCACTATGGTGTTGGTAAAGACAATCGCTTTTTCAAAGGGCTCTTTATGCAACAGCGAAATTAGCAGTTTGTCTTTAAGCGCTGAATCGGTGGCAGTAATGACCTGATGACTGATTTGCTGATGAACTTCACGATGACTATTTAGCTGGTGGATGGCGGGGTCAGATAAACTGTTCTTGATGAAGGACGGCATTTTGTTGTGTGCCAAGGTGGCTGAAAACAACATGCTTTGACGCTCACTGGGGCAGTTTCCGATAATACGGGTCACATCTTCTTCAAAACCCATGTCAATCATGCGATCAGCTTCATCTAAAATTAACACTTCTATATCAGATAAATCGATAGTGCCTCGGTCTAAATGATCGATTAACCGACCGGGAGTGGCGATCAGTATTTCAGGGTTTTTTCTTAGTCGCGCTGCCTGTGGTTTAAATTCCTCACCACCACAGACGGTATCACCTTTAATAAAGGTGAACTGAGCCAACTGTTCCAAATGATTGAGCACTTGTATAGCAAGTTCGCGAGTGGGGGTTAATATCAGCGCACGCGCTTCATAACCAGGCGCTTTTGTGGTTAATAATTTGTCGAGTAAAGGCACTAAAAAAGCCGCTGTTTTACCGCTGCCGGTCTCTGCGGTAACTAGTATGTCTCTACCCTCAAGCGCGTCGCCTAAAGTTGCTTTTTGAACGGGAGTAGGGGTGTCAAACTTTAAAGCACGTAGTGCTTTTATTAGGCGGTCGTGTAATTGATGTTCGTGAAACACAGTATAAAATCTCTGATCTTAAGGATGGCAATATTTTAACAGACTTGGCGCTAAAGTGGTCTAATTGGCAGCTGAATTATGTGTTATTACTGCCTATATCCATCGTATTTGCCAGAGCGTTAAGTAAATTCTTTCTTTTGTGACAATATTATACTACCCTGCAAATTATTCGAAATAGGCTAAGGTTACCCCAGTACGTGCCTTAGCGAGCATGATCGCCTTGAATAATGCCCTCTTAGATTAGCGGCAAAGCAGTCGTTTATGGTTAAGTCCGGTAATGGTTATAGAATATAGTGAGAAAAAAATTGTTTTATCGATTAAAAACATCCCTACTTTTAGGGGCTACGCTACTCATCCTCGGCTGCGCCAATCAAGGCGCCATGAATAATGATGTAACGGATTCTGCTTGGCAACAGCGCAATTCGGTGGAACAAGTTGAACAGCAACTGCTGGGTTATTTTAATGATTGGAAGGGCACTCCCTACCGTTATGGTGGTAATGGTCGCAGTGGTATTGATTGTTCTGCCTTTGTCAAAAATGCCTATCAAAGTGTTTTCAAGGTCGATGTGCCTCGCACAACATGGCTGCAAGCTAGTTTAGGCTACCAAGTTGATCGTGCAGAACTTCTGCCCGGCGATTTGGTACTGTTTAAAACCTCTCGCTCAGTGCGACATATCGGTGTGGTTGTTAACGGTAATCATTTCATGCATGTCTCTGAAACACACGGGGTGATGATCTCCACTTTAGATAATATTTACTGGCGTAAAAAATACTGGAAAGCAGTGCGCCCAGAGAATGGAATTACTATTTAACCCGGATGCTGCAGGCAATGCCAAGCTGAGAACTGGTGTTATTAGGTACAATATTCGGGCTAAGTTAGTTTCTCACCTGCAATTGATTGAGTAATTTTTGCAGGGGGATATCTAACTGGGTACCCAGTTTTTTGGCGAGTGCCTGTAGCCTTCTAGGGTGCGGGTCAGGCTGAAAATCTCGACCTATAATCACAATGATATTACCTTCATCCGTCACAATTAGCAGAGCTTGTGAGGTGAATACCTCCTCTAGATAAACCAAATCAAAAGGTAGGTAACCCTTGCCTTCATCCCATAAGTTAATGATGAGACAGCCATCGTCATTAAGGGCGTTATAACAGTCTCGGCTGAAGCTGCGACTCAATAACATGTCTTGTAAACCATGATCTAAATAAAGATCGACGAACAGCATGTCGCTCTTGGTTGGAGGGCTTTTAATGAACGCAAAAGCATCCGCCACTTCTATGCTCAAACGATCACAGCGGGGTAAATCAAACCAGTCGTGGGCGATGTCTACTACTTTCTGACGAAGTTCAACCGCGGTAATGAGCAGTTTATCATCTTGGGAAAATAGTGACTTGGCCAGAGAACCCGCCCCTAAACCTAACAAGAGTGTCGATTTTGCGTCTGGACAAAATAATAGTGCCAGCATCATCGCTTGGGTGTACTGAAATATCAGTTTATCTGGCTGGTTTAGCTGCATACCACTCTGCTGGCCGCCAGCGCCGAAGGTTAGATAATAATTATCGCTGTCACTGAGTACATGCAGCTCGCCCCAGTGGTCGCTAGTACGGTGGATCTCGAAAAAATGGCTCATGAAATTATTGCTTATAAAGTTTGAAGGGTGGTGATGTTACTAAAAATGATGCCGATATTGAAATGTTATTTGAAGTTTCGCAGGGCGGTTTTAGCTATGTTTTGGCACTGACTAAGTGGGGCGCCTGCGATTTGCTTAAGTAGTAGGTCCGCTAAGTTCCAACCGGCATCGACACGCGAGTAAAAGCAGGTGGAGATACTCGAGTTTAAATAGGCGCAAATGTTCGTGCCCGAACGCAGTGAAAACCCTATGTTGGCCGCTTTATCGCCCAGAGCCCGGTGTACGCCAGCCCGAGCGCCCATGAAAACCTGTTCAGTGACACAGACAAAAGCGTCCACATTTTCATTCAATAATTGTGCTGCAGCGGTAAAAGCCAGTGGTGCCTCCTGCTCCATATGTCGAATAAGATCAACATTGTAGTTTAGCCCCGCCTCTTCAAGTGCGCGTTTGTAGCCTGCCACCCTTTGCGAGACATAGGTATAACCTAAATCGGCTTCTAGTAATGCAATACGTTGAAAGCCCTGCTTAATCATTTCTTTAGTGCCCTGATAGGCGGCAAATTCGTTATCTAGATCAAAGTAGGCGTGTTGACTGCTGTGGTTGGTGCGTCCAAAAGTCACAAAGGGGATGCCCGTTGTTAACAGGTACTTCACTCGCTCATCATCAGGTGTGGTGTGGTCTAAGATGATCCCATCGGCGTTGCGGCCGTTAACTACTTTTTTAATCATCCCCAGTCCTGAGTCAGACTTAGTGACAGGTACTGTCCTAACCGCGTAATCCGAGTCACTCAGTCTCTTGTGGATACCGTTAAGCAACCCCACGGAGCCAGAGTCACCAATTTCCTCCTCGGTGGGAATACTTAAAAAAGCCATTAATACAAAGGTTTTACCGGTGCGCAATTTTACCCCATCAAGATTACGTACATAGCCCAGGCGATCAGCCATCGCCTGAACTTTCTCGATCATACTTGGGCTGATACGCTCGCCATTATTGAGTGCTCGGGCGACAGTGGTGACAGATACATTGAGCTGCGTGGCGATGGTTTTTAAAGTGACAGCTGCCTTGGTGTGCATCGCTTTATCCTTTCATATAGCTAATAGGTTTTATAGACGATGTAGTATCGAGCCCTCGATTTCGCACTACAGTAAGAGTTTTAGGGATGCCTGGCAACAGCGTAAAACAATTATCGCTATATATGCATGATCCACCGTGATCGTAGGTAACATAGAGCGCGGGTCGGTCACTAATGAGCACAATAGTACCTTCTTTATGGACGACATTTATTTGTGGTGTTCCCAGTAAATATTCCTTGGGGCGTTTGGGCAGATATTCGTTTTCATCCACATGTAAGCTCTCTTCATCGCGCCAACTGAAGTGTAAAAATTCATTATCGTGCAGGCAGTTTGCTGCAATACGGTGTACTTCAATCGCCTTGTGTGTCGGGCACTGGGCTGCAATTGAGCCTAAGGAGCGGATCATACCTAAGCTGGAGATACCGCGTAATTCGATGCTTACCTTGATAGAGTCACGCGTATCATTGATCGCATACAAGATTAATTCGCCGGTTTCTTCATCGGGTACTGCGGTCACTAAAAAGGGTGAGTAAAAACGCTTTGCCAAGTAATGAGTACACTTCCAGGCCCCGCCATATTCAAGGCTAGACCAGCTGGCGACAGGCCAAGTATCGTTGAGTTGCCAGTATAAAGTACCCATACAGCGCGGCTTGCTGGAGCGCCAGAATTCTATCGCGGTTTTCATCGCCAGCCCTTGCCCTACTTGGCTCAAATAGACCATATCGGCAAAACTATCAGGGAAGCGGAAATAGCGTTGTATGGTTTCGACAATACGGCTATTGCCCCCAGTATTGCGCTGGTGGATTTCCATAACAGCGGAGGATACATTGCGGTCCTCTATCGTGGTAAAGCTTTCAATGACCTTCATTGAGGGAAAGGATTGAAAGCCAAACTCTGAACAAAAGCGGGGTTTAACGGTGCGATAGTGTTCAAAATCTTTGGCGCTGTGCCATACATCCCAAAAATGCATGTCGCCGGAGGTGTCGACGTGCCAACCATCGGAAAAATTCAGCCGGCCCACGGAAGGTGATGAGGGCCAAAAAGCAACATCGGGCGCTTCATCTTCAATGACTTCCTCCAGGGCGTGGTTCAACCTATCATAGATAGCCAAATATCTATCTCTATCCTCGCTGGTTTCTTTAAACCACTTTAGGGCACCGACTAATTCATTGTCTCCACACCAAAGTGCCAGGCAGGGGTGAGAGGATAGGCGTCTAACTTGTTGCCTAGCTTCGCGGCGTACCAGATCAAGCCAGCGGCGTTGATGCGCCGGGTAGGCGTTGCAGGCGAACATGAAATCCTGCCAGACTAAAATTCCCAGCTCATCACAGATAGTGTAGAACCAATCGGCCTCGTACTGCCCACCACCCCATATTCTGATCATGTTCATGTTGGCATCGACTGCGGATTGCAGTAAGTCTCGAACGACTTCCCGGGTGGCCCGTGCCGGTAGAGCATCGGCGGGAATCCAGTTGGCGCCGCGCATGAATATCGGTCTATCATTAACCATTAGGCTGAATTTATTGCCGATTTCGTCGGCACTAACATCTAAGTGGATGGCGCGTAGACCAATTTTTAGCTGGCGTTGTTGCGGGCCGAGCTGAACCGCTAAATCGTAGCGATGTTGTTCACCTTCCCCCACTGGCCACCAGAGTTTTGGCTCAGTTATACAGACTGTCAGTTTTACACTCGCAGAGCCTGGGTACAACTGGAAAGTCTCGTCAACTTGTTGTGAGTCGATGCATATTTGTAGGGGGATTTTACCGGGGGTAAAGACTTCACAGTGAACTTCAACGTCTATAAAAACGCACCCTGTTGCATGGCGTTGGCGAATCATTATGTCGTCGAGGCGAAAATGATCGGTGCGCTTTAGCGTTATGTCGCCATAGATACCCAGGGGGGATAAAGCGATGTTCCAGTCCCAACCGGCATGACATTGAGCTTTTCTTAATAAGTTGTAGTGGGGGAGTCGATTATTAGCTGCAATAAAAGGTATCGGGATTTCGGTCTGCGTTGCTTTTACCTTGGCAGTCTCACTGTTAGATTCAAACAGTACTTGCAGATGATTTTCGCCACTGATTAATGCATCGGTGGCATCAAACTCCCAGCGCAAAAACTGACTTTCACACAGTCCTAATTCAATGCCATTAAGTGATACTCTGGCGTGGCAATCTATCACCTCAAAACTCAGTGTAAAGCGTGCATCACTCTCAAGGGTTATCTCGAATATAGTCTCGCTAATCCAATTGCTCTGATGAATCCAATCCAATGAAAGTTCGGTGTCTCGCCAGTAGGGGTCAGGAATTTGTCCGGCACTGAGCAGTGCCGAGTGAACATCACCTGGTAACTTAAACCCTATGCTGTTTTCACTGCCAACTTGCCTGAGAGTCCATTGACTATCAAGTAACGATGAGCTTTTTGCTAGGGTGTTAGGCTGTGGCATAGTGTTTTCCTATCGATGAGGGTTAATAGCTAAGCGCTTAATCGAGAGCTGGCTAATTGTCTGAAAATGATGTGTTTCCCGTTACCTGTTGATAAATAAGCTTGAATGTTAGCCTTTGATAGATTGTAGAACATCGTTAACTTTTATAAGCGCAATCGATAAACCTGTCAAGGTTTATCGATAAACCTGCTGTTTTTATAAGAACTTATCGATAGCGAGGCGACAAAATTATTATATGTATTATTTATACTAATAGTATTGCAAATCATTATCATTACCGGTATTATTTGCTGGCTCGCAAGGTAACTAGATATTCAGTATTTAGTTAGCTTCACTTTTTCTACCTGTCTGTATCGCGGTAGGAAATACACGGTTCTTGTCATTTATAGGCAGCCCATTGGGTTGCCTTTTTTTTTGTTTCTCTAGGTTAGTGATCATCTTTGCTATTCTGCACAGAATTTTATCCAGTCATTGGTGTAATAAAAGTTGTCTTTACTGAATTACCAACCGCAGATATCAGCTGAATATTACCGGCAACGCTCATCTCCAGATTAAAGCTAGCTTGAATGAATGGCTTATTTCGTCATCAAATTTGTCGATTATGCTTGAATAATTTTACCATTGGGTGATAAATGGCTCTGTCTCATGTGTCGTCGGCAAATAGATGGGCTATCGAAGGCGTTTTCACATAGAATTTTAAAGGGTAGATGTGATGGAGAAATTAGAGAATCAATTGGCTTTTATTTTTGAAATAGATCGTTTAAAAGCTGTCTATCGTCGCACTATGGTCAAGGCGGATAATAATAGAGCCGAGAATAGTGCCGAGCACAGTTGGCACATTGCCTTAAGTGCGCAAATTTTGCATGAATATGCTGAGCAACCAGTCAACATCACTAGAGTCACCACCATGTTGTTAATTCACGATATCGTTGAGATTGATGCCGGTGATTTGTTTGCCTTTGATGATGCATCGCTACACCAGGCGCAACAGGAAAAAGAGCTCGCGGCGGCGAAGCGGATATTTTCATTGTTACCTGAGCCACAATCCACACATATGCACCAGTTGTGGATTGAATTTGAGGAGGCGGAAACAGCGGATGCACGGTTTGCTAAATCAATTGATAGATTGTTGCCGCTGGTGCAAAACATGGCCAATGAGGGTGGCAGTTGGGCTGCTAATAAAGTGCGCAAACAGCAAGTTATTAAACGAAATAGTTATCTTAAAGGACTCTCACCTAAACTGTGGCAATACGCTATGTGCCAAATTGAACTCGCCTGTGAGAGAGGTTGGTTAATAGAAGATTAGAAACAGCTAAATCAAAATAATAATCGTTATCACTTGCAATTGATTCTCATTACGGTTATTCTAATTTGGCTCGTAAGGCAACTCGATAATTTTTATTAAGTTACCTTCATCCTCTTCTGTTTGACGCTCCTCAAGAGTATTAAACAGGGGAACACGGTTCTTGTCATTTTCAGGGTAACCTTCGGGTTACCCTTTTTTTTTGGATAATCACCGGCCATTATTCGCCTGGTTAAACTGTCTACTGAGTTTCCCAGACTGCAGGGGGTATTATTAAAAAGCCATTTATTTATCAATGGGTTAATTTAATAGATTAACAGTGTTAGACAATAGGCTATTTTTTGCGCGGTGGCTCTTCCTCGTCGTCGCGGGTGATCACATAAAATATTTTTAGCAAACTCATACTCAAGTAGCCAATGATGGCCACTAGGCAGCCAGCGCCAATAATAAAGACCCCACCAAGGGCGATGAGCTCGCGGTGGAAGCTATCGTTGACGATAAATTCACCGCCCATTACCAAGCCAATTCCCAAGAGCGACAAGGCAAAGCCAATTAAGATCATACTGAGGTTTTGCTGGGTATTTACCGCCTGTTGTTGCAGGCGACGCTTGAGTTTAAACATTATTGTATGGGTTGCTTTCATTCGCTATCTGCACACTTTTTAAAGCAGCCAATATTGACACTAAAACCTAATTTAATCGGTAACTGATTCATTAGTGAGGCTTTGATCTCAGCATTGATGCGCTGTCCGTGGGGGGTCATTAGCAGCAACGTCTGTAGATGCTCGGGTTGATCTAAGCTAAAGTCAAAGGCGAGGGTCTGTTGAGAAATGACTGAAAATAACGGGCTTAACTCTGCCACCGGGTCGTAGTTTGATGGTTTAATCTGCTGGTACATCGCCTGCTTGAGTTGCAATAGGTGATCTTGGGTGGGCCATACCAAAATCAGCAGAGCATCGTCTTTGAGTACTTTGGCAAAAGGCTCAGGCATCAGACGGCTAAACAGCACACTGAGCACATCGAGACTGTGGTCGGCGACTGGCATATTGGCGCCACTGGCCACCAGCCAAGATATTTGTCGGCTGCGGCGGGTAGCCGCTTTAATCGCATGCTTAGAGATATCCAAGCCAATAAATTGGTGCTGTGATAAATGCCGCTGCCATTGATGGGTGTAGTAGCCCTCTCCGCAGCCCATGTCTAATACTTGCGCACTTTGCAGGCCCTGCAGTTCGCGCTGCAAAATGGTTTGCACCGCCTCGACTAACGGTAGATAGTGATCTAAGTCTAAAAACTGGCTGCGCGCCTGCACCATCTGTGGGTTGTCACCCGGGTCTAGTGATTTCTTTTGCTGTACCGATAACAAGTTCCAATAGCCTTGTTTAGCTCGATCGAAACAGTGCTTAGCTTCGCAGACTAAGCTGTTTTCAAATGGCGCTAACGGCGCTCTACACAGGGGGCAGGCTAAGATCGGATTAGTCATTATCGGTCACTAGCAGTCTGGCGAGAATGTTTTCATAGACGTCGGATAGAATGTCTAGATCCGCTACTTTCACCCGCTCATTCACTTTGTGGATGGTGGCGTTAATCGGCCCCAGTTCGATCACTTGGGCACCAGTGGGTGCGATAAAACGGCCATCAGAGGTGCCGCCTGAGGTAGAGAGTTCGGTCTCTAACCCGGTGACTGATTTAATCGCCGCTTGGGTCGCTGCTATTAATGGGCCGCCGGTGGTGATAAAAGGGTTACCAGAGAAGGCCCAATCAATACTGTAGTCGAGTTGGTGGTTATCTAAAATGGCCAGTACTCGCGCTTTAAGGCCCGCCTCGGTAGACTCGGTGGAGAAGCGGAAATTAAAGTCTAAAACAGCTTCACCGGGCACAATATTGTTAGCGCCGGTACCGGCGTGGTAGTTTGAAATTTGAAAGCTGGTCGGCGGGAAAAAGTCATTGCCCTGATCCCACTCGGTGGTGGTGAGTTCGGCGATTGCCGCCGCGCTGGTATGGATCGGATTTTTAACTAAGTGCGGGTAGGCGACGTGCCCCTGAATTCCCTGCACTTTTAGCTTGCCGCTGAGAGAGCCACGACGGCCATTTTTAATCACATCCCCCAGTTTCTCGGTGCTGGATGCCTCGCCGATGACACACCAATCTATTTTCTCATTGCGCGCCTCTAGGGCATCGATCACCTTGGTGGTGCCGTTGACAAAAGGGCCCTCTTCATCGCTGGTGATTAACATCGCAATAGAGCCATTGTGCTCGGGATGGTGTTCGATAAAACGCTCTAGCGCAGTCAGCCAAGCGGCGGTACCGCCTTTCATATCAGCCGCACCGCGCCCGTATAAATAGCCCTCGTGAAAAGTCGGCGCAAAGGGGTCGGTGCTCCAGTTTTCCACAGGTCCCGGGGGGACCACATCGGTATGACCGGCAAAGCACAACAGAGGTTTAACAGTACCGCGTCGTGCCCAGAAATTTTTCACCTCGCCAAAGGGCATTTTTTCGATGACAAAGCCCATTTTCTCCAGCCTGGCGATTAACACCTCCTGGCAGCCCGCATCTTCAGGGGTGACAGATTGACGCGAGATAAGATCGCAGGCCAGTTCAATAGTGGCGGAGTGTTTCATGATGGTTCTCATTGTTAAAAAGGAAAGGAGATAGCCCGACAGCATCTGTGCGGGCTAGTGAACGGCTAAGACTAATGCTTAGTTGTGCTTGTGTAACGCGTCGTTTAGCTCGATAGCACTGCGGTTGGTTTTAACTTCCATGGCACCGGTCATTGAATTTCTGCGAAACAGCAAATCTGACTGGCCGGCAAGCTCAGCGGCTTTGACGGTAGAGAGCACTTTGTTTTGATCATCGAGGATGGCCACTTTAGATCCGGCGGTCACATACAGTCCCGATTCAATGGTGCATCGATCTCCCAGTGGAATACCGGTACCGGCATTGGCGCCTAACAGGCAGTTTTCGCCCAGCGATATAATCACGTTATTACCGCCCGATAGGGTACCCATGGTGGATGCGCCGCCACCGATGTCAGTGCCGTTACCTACCACTACACCTGCAGAGATGCGCCCTTCAACCATGCCCACACCGAGCGTGCCCGCATTAAAGTTGATGAAACCCTCGTGCATTACTGTAGTACCATCGCCTACATGTGCGCCTAAACGCACTCTGGATGCATCGCCAATACGTATCCCAGCGGGCACCACGTAATTGGTCATTTTAGGAAATTTGTCGACCGAGATAACATCCAATATACGCCCTTGGGTACGTGCCAGTAGTTGGCGTTTAGCTAAATCTTCCAGGGCGATAGCGCCTTCGTTAGTCCAGGCGACGTTAGGTAACAGCGCGAATTGACCGGTGAGGTCAATTTGGTGTGGCTGTACCAGACGATGGGAGAGCAAGGTCAGTTTTAGGTAAGCTTCAGGGGTGGAAGCCGGGGCTGAGTCGGTGGCTAAAATAGTGACCACCATTGGCTGTGCGGTGCCAGTTAAAGTCTCAAGTAACTCAACCTGTGCCTGCTCGCCGGCGCTTTTAAGCGCGGCTGCTAAGGCGGCGAGTTGCTCTTGGCAAATCTCGATTGCGCAATCAGCACCGGTGTCGTAATCGATGATCTCGCCCACGGCGTTAATTAATTGCTCAGACGGATTGATTATCGGGGCATTGTAGTAAACTTCTAACCAGTTACCGGTTGAAGATTGAGTGCCAATACCTATACCAAATGCAAAAAAACTCATCATACTCTCCTAAATCTGTGGTTTAGCTACTCAAGTAGCAAAAATAGTTTGGTACCAATCGGCTTTAAAGCCCACTTGTACGCTGGTGGGGGTGATCAGTACCGGGCGTTTAATCATCGCTGGATGCGCTAGCATTAATGCGATGGCGCTCGCCTGATCAATCGAATTTTTAACCTCGTCGCTCTGTGTGCGCCAGGTGGTACCGCGCTTATTGAGCAGTACTTCCCAGCTCTGTGTTTTTAAAAACTCGCTGAGTAGTTCGGCATCGATGCCATCGCTGCGATAATCGTGAAAGCGATAGTCGATCTGCTCGGCCTCTAGCCATTTTTTGGCCTTTTTAATAGTGTCGCAGTTCTTAATGCCGTACAGAGTGATGCTCAATGTGAAACTCCTTTATTATCTGAAGAGCTCAGCATAACGACTCAGGTTATGCTGAGCTCTGCTCTAAACTTTCAATATAGGCCCGAATGCGTTTAGCGCCCTCAATACATTCGTCTAAGGTGGCCACTAGCGCCATGCGCACATAATTTTTACCCGGCAGCACACCGTTTACTTCTCTAGACACATAACTGCCTGGCAGTAGGGTGAGGTTTTGCTGGGCAAATAGATCGCGGGCAAAAATCTCATCGTCGATCGGCGTTTTTGCCCACAGATAAAAACTGGCATCGGGCTGGGCTACTTCCAGTACCGGGCTGAGTATCTCAATTACCGCGGCAAACTTAGCGCGATAGGCATCTCGATTTTGCAGTACGTGGCTCTCATCTGACCAGGCGGCGATAGAGGCGTGCTGGTGTGGGATGGGCATCGCGCTGCCGTGATAAGTGCGATACTGCAAAAATGGCTGTATTAACTGGCGATCACCGGCGACAAACCCCGAGCGCATACCCGGTAAATTAGAGCGCTTAGACAGTGAGTGCATCACCACACAGCGCTGATAATTGTGCCGACCTAGTGACGCACAGGCCTGTAGTAAACCGATCGGAGCATTGCTCTCATCAAAATATATTTCTGAGTAACACTCATCACTGACGATAATAAAGTCGTACTGGTCGGCGAGTTGGATCAGCTTTTGCAAGGTGGCTAAATCAGTCACTGAGCCGGTTGGGTTGCTCGGAGAGCAGATAAACAGCACTTGGCAGCGCTGCCAAATATCGGCAGTAATAGCGTCATAATCGGGAATAAAATTGTTTTCAGCCGCACAGTTTAAATAGTGTGGCTGGGCACCAGCCAAATAGGCCGCCCCCTCGTAAATTTGATAAAAAGGGTTGGGACAGAGTACCAGTGCATCGTCTTTGCGGGTAACAGCGGCTTGAATAAAGGCAAAGATAGCCTCGCGTGTACCGTTGACGGGCAGTACTGCAGATTCAGGGTCTAAACTCGATGCTTTTAGATCAAAGCGCCGCTCGCACCACTGGGCTATGCATTCCCTGAGTTCAATCATACCTTTAGTGCTGGGGTATTTGGCTAAACCCTGCAGGTTGTCGGTGAGCGCTTTAAGCACAAATTCAGGTGAGGGGTGCTTAGGTTCGCCGATAGAAAATGCAATATGTGGCAGCTGTACTGGGCTGACACTGGCCATTAATGTGGCCAACCTTTGAAATGGATAGGGCTGTAAGTCTAATAACGCAGGATTCATATAGCTCCTTTAAAGGTGGCTCACTGGGGGGGCAGATTATAGCGCAGTCGAGGATCACTGAAAAACATTTAACCAACTTTCAGCCAAAAACGGGGTGTGAACAGAGCAACTGCACCAGTCGCTCTGTTTTTGCAGGCAAATTAACTACCTAGAACCTGTAGCGGCATGCTCATGATCGGATCGCCGCTACTGGCAACGCCAAAGATAATGGCTAACAAAATCGCCACGGTGGCAAAGTACCAGAGGATAGAGAATATCTGTCCGTATCGATCCAGTGGTAATAAATGACTGTTATGGCGGGCGCGCCATTCAAATAAGATTTCTACCGAGCCGATTAACAGCATAATCGCCAGTAAACTCAAGTTGAAAATGAAGCATAGATAAATACCCCCAGCAGCGGCGATCGCACAGAGCACAATGCCGGTAATAGAGTTAAACGAGAAGCTAATGCTCTTTAAAATATGCCCGCCGTCCAAGGGTAAAATAGGCAGTAAATTGAATAAATTAAGCAGCGCGTTTAACGAGGCCAACGCCGCAAAAAAGGGTAGATCGGTGATCCAATAGACAATCATCGCCACCAGGGAGAGCAACATGCCAAAGGTTGGTCCCATGATCGAGATCACCACGTCTTGCCAGCGAGTATTAATTTTACTGTCGCTCAGTGCTAATCCGCCGACAAAGGGGATTAGATAAATACCTTTGGTGGGCATATTAAAGTACTGCATGGCGCGGATGTGCCCGTATTCGTGAATCACTAAACAGGCGATTAGCGCGAGGGCAAACTCGATCGAGAATAACCAACTGTAGGCGGCGACACTGGCAGCGGCAAACACCACCTTGATCACCTTGGCACTTTTAAATAATTTAAGCGCGAGAGAACCCATGCCCACCAGACTTATTTTATCTCTAGTAATGGGTTTGATGACGGGTGTTTGGCGCTCAATATCCTGGGTATTGCGTTGTTCACTGGAGATTAACTCACCATCTATCAATAATTCAAAACTCAGCGCGAACGGCTGCCAGTCTAATTCAACCTTCAATTGGCAGAGAATTTTTTTATCGCCATTTTGCAGTTCAAACTGATGTGAGTGATGCGCATCTTGCTCGGCACTTGCCGCCTGCTGTGCTACTAATTGATTATCCCAGTAAAGTTGCTGCCAGCCCGCCATTGATCCCTCTAAACGTAGGGGTCGGCCGAGGCATTGTGTCACTAATAATTCCACTGATAGTTCCGTTAGCTATTGATTATTTGGTGGCTGATTGTAACCTATTTTGCAGTCATGATTAGAGTTTTCCAAGAATGTTTGTCATGACTATTTACTATTGATAAAGTTGCTATATTATCGGCAGTAATAGGGGAACTTTATTTAAGCTCTCTGCTGTTTTTATTCCGTCATGTCTAGCTGAGATACTGCGCTATGCTCACCACTTATCTGTCTCTAATCTCGCTCTTTATCAGTTGTTTTATCTTGATGATGGGCAACGGTCTAGTGAACGTATTACTACCGGTCAAGATGGGGCTAGAAAACTTAAATACCAATACTATCGGATTGGTGCTCTCGCTGTATTTTGTCGGCATGTTGCTGGGCGCTATATACAGTAAGTTTTTGATCATCCGCGCCGGACATGTACGGGTC
Source organism: Oceanospirillaceae bacterium (assembly GCA_013215445.1). Taxonomy (GTDB): domain Bacteria; phylum Pseudomonadota; class Gammaproteobacteria; order Pseudomonadales; family Balneatricaceae; genus Rs1. Next base: position 618 of record JABSRA010000031.1, on the reverse strand, counting down.
TTTGCCGGCTGTGTTGCACTGGCGGCGGTGAGTGTATTACTCAGCAGCTTTTCCCCAGATCCCATTTTGTGGGGCGCGATGCGTATTGTCATTGGCTTTTGTAATGCCTGTGCGTACACAGCGATGGAGAGCTGGCTGTCAGAGAGCTCTACTAAAGAGACCCGTGGCAAAATTCTCGCCCTGTACAATGCGGTGGCTTTGGGTGGGCTGTTCGCCGGCCAATTTCTGTTAAATTTAGCCGCCCCCAGGGAGAGCACTTTGTTCGTCGTGGCCGGGGTGCTGCTGTGCCTGGCCATCATACCGATGACACTGGGTAAACATACGGGACCAAAAATCACTGAAGTGGTACCCATGTCGGTATTGACGCTGATGAATAAATCGCCTTTAGCGGTGGCTTGCTGTGTCACAGGGGGGATGATTTACGCGGCATTATTCAATATGTTGCCGATGTTTGCCAGACACTATCAGATTGTTGATTTTCAACTGACTTTATACATGGCAACGGCCATTTTTGGTGCATTTGTACTGCAGTTTCCGGTGGGTTATCTCTCTGATAAATATGATCGACGCACGGTTATCTTGTGTTTGTTATTGCTCTCTGCAGCTACCGGGGTAGTC
>JABSRA010000030.1 GCA_013215445.1 Oceanospirillaceae bacterium | reverse complement strand
CAGCAATGACCGCTGCATCGTACTCACACTTTTGCTGTAATCCATCTAGGCCCGCAAGACTTTAACTAGCTGTATAGCCCCCACCTACCACCACCCCCGCGGTTTTATCTTTCGCGCGCGATGCAAAATCCTTGTCATACATAGCGCACTGCTCTCATCGCTGCGCTTAAACATAGGAGTCACACCATGCCAGCCGATTTTCACCACGGTTCACGAGTCATCGAAATTAGCGAGGGTACCCGCACTATTCGCACTATCTCTACAGCGGTTATCGGTATTGTTTGTACGGCCGATGATGCAGATGCAGACTACTTCCCACTCGATACCCCAAAGCTAGTGATTGATATCCGCACCGCGCAAGGCAAAGCCGGTGTTAATGGCACTTTAGCTAAAACCTTAGATGCCATTGCCGATCAAACCAATGCCATGTGTGTAGTGGTGCGTGTTGATACCGGTGCCGATGAAGCGGCCACCACCACTAATGTAATTGGTGGTGTTAACAGTGAAGGTAAGTTACTGGGTATGCAGGCGCTATTAGCCGCCCAAGGCCAGTTTAATGTTAAGCCGCGCATTATTGGTGCACCTTTCTTAGATACCCCAGCAGTCGCCGCTGAGTTAATCGGCATTGCCCAAAAGTTACGTGGCTTTGCCTATATTTCAGCTTGGGATGCCAAAACCAAAGAAGATGCCGTGACTTATCGCGGTAACTTTGGCGCCCGTGAAGTGATGGTAATTTGGCCAGACTTTACCGGCTGGGATACGCTCACTAGCAGCACCATTACCTTTAGCGCCGTGGCCCGTGCCCTTGGTTTACGTGCCAAGATTGACAATGACATTGGTTGGCACAAAACCTTGTCTAACGTAGCAGTGAATGGCGTCACCGGCTTAAGCCGCGACGTGTGGTGGGATCTACAAGACCCAGCCACTGATGCGGGCTATTTAAACCAGAACGAAGTCACCGCGCTGATCAACAAAAACGGCTTTAGATTCTGGGGTAACCGCACTTGCTCAGATGATCCACTGTTTGCCTTTGAAAACTACACCCGCACCGCTCAAGTATTGATGGATACCATCGCCGATGCTCACCTATGGGCCATTGATAAACCCATGCACGCCAGCTTAATCAAAGACATCATCGAGGGCATTAATGCCAAGTTTAGCGAGCTAAAAAGCAATGGTTACATCATTGATGGTACAGCCTGGTTTGATCCTGAAATCAACACCAAAGACACGCTCAAGGCAGGCAAGCTGTACATAGATTACGACTACACCCCAGTGCCACCACTAGAGAATCTAATGTTTAAGCAGCGTATCACCGATCGCTATCTAGTCGAATTCACCGCTGCAGTCGTCGCTTAACCGCCACCACATTATCGATTAATAATTTAGGAGAGTCACCATGGCCCTGCCCCGCAAATTAAAATTTTTCAACTTGTTCAACGAGGGTGAATCCTACCTTGGCCAAGTTAATGAAGTCACCTTACCCAACCTCACTCGTAAAATGGAAGATTGGCAAGGTGGCGGCATGAACGCACCGATTAAAGCCGATCAGGGCATGGAAGCATTAACCCTAGAATTCACCTGTGGTGGCATCATGGTTGATGTGTTTAAGCAGTTTGGCATCACCCAGCATGATGGTGTTAAATTGCGTTTTGCAGGTTCATACCAGCGTGACGATGGCAGTAATACCAGTGCCGTAGAAGTCTTTGTCCGTGGCCGTCACAGCAGCATCGATACCGGCAACGCCAAGCAGGGGGAAGCATCAGAGTTTAAAGTCACCAGCGAGTTAAGTTATTACAAACTGGTTGTGGACAACCAAACCATTATCGAAATCGACATCATCAACATGATCGAGATAGTCGATGGGGTGGATCGTCTTAAAGATCATCGCAAAGCACTGGGCATTTAACCTATACCTACACCTTAACTTTTAACTAACCACCGGGACGCACAACATGAAAGCTAAAACAGCGGAGAAAAAATTAGCAATGACCTTAGGCGATAACAAAGATCGCCAAACGGTCATTTTAGATGAGCCCATTATCCGTGGCAGTCACAGCATTGATGAAGTGCAAATTCGTACCCCTAAAGCGGGTGAGTTACGCGGTTTATCCCTTTCAAATCTACTGCAGTTAGACGTAGACACACTAAAAGTATTGCTGCCTCGTATCACTGCACCGGCGATTACTGAAATGGAAATAGACAACCTAGCACCGGCTGATTTAGTACAGCTAAGCTCTAAGGTGATCAGTTTTTTGGTGCCAGCGGAGAAACAAGACTCCCTCATTGCGTAGAAGATTCGATGGCAGACATCGCCATGGTTCTGCATCTGTCCATCTCAGAAATGGACGCCATGAGCTTGGCCGAACTCAGCCGTTGGCGCGAACAAGCCCGAATACGCCATAACCCAGACTAACCGATAGGTATAAAACCCCATGCAGCAGTCCTTATCCTTAGATGTGATCCTCAGCACCATTGATAAGGCCAGCAAACCACTGGGCAAAATAGACAAAGCCAGCGGCAAAACTGCCAAGCAATTCAAGGCGGCGCGTGATCAATTAAAAAAACTGCAGGGCCAACAGCAAGACCTCACCAGCTTTCGCGCCATTCAAAAAGCCAGTAAAAAAGTGCGTGGCGAATTTGCCGAAGCCACCGAGAAAAGTAAACAGCTTAAACATCAGTTAGAACTCACCGAAAACCCCACCAAAACCCTCACTAGACAGTTTGATCGTGCCAGTACTGCCGTCAGTAAATTACGCCAGCAGCATATCAACCAATTGCAGACATTAAGGCGCGCCCGGACAGAGTTATCACAAGCGGGCATCAGCACCAAAAACCTTAGCGAAAATCAGCGCGAGCTCACTCGCCGCATCGAGCAGAGCGACCGCGCCTTAGCGGGCCATCAACAACAATTAGCCGCGACTGGCCGCAGACAACAGCAATTAAATAGAGCACGCCAAGCATTCACCAATACCCGTGGCGTAGCCGGATCCATGGCCGGCGCTGGCATGGGTGCTGCTGCCGGTGGTACCGCCACCATGTTAGCCGTCGCTAAAACCGCATCCGTAGGCATGGACTTTGCCGAAACTATGAGTAAAGTGCAGGCACTGACCCGGTTAAGCAAAGATGCACCCGAGCTGGCCGCACTGCGCGGTCAAGCGCGTAACTTAGGTGCCACCACCAAATTTACCGCCGCCGATGCCGCTGGCGGGCAAAGCTTTTTAGCCATGGCTGGCTTTGATCCAAAAGCGATTAAAAACGCCATGCCCGGCATGCTAAGTTTAGCCGCTGCAGCGGGTGAAGAACTCGCCGCCACAGCAGATGTCGGCAGTAATATACTTTCAGGTTTTCAACTCAACGCCGCACAAATGGGCAGTGTTGGCGATATACTCACCGCTACTTTTACCCGCTCAAACACCACCTTGGCCATGCTCGGTGAAACTATGAGTTACGTTGGCCCAGTGGCGGCAGGATTAGGCAGTAGTTTAGAAGAGGCCAGCGCCATGGCCGGTAAACTCGGTGACATTGGTATACAAGCCAGTGCCGCCGGTACCGCCATGCGCGCTATTTATAGCCGCTTAGCCGCACCGCCAAAAATGGCCGCCGATGCAATCGCCAAGCTAAACATCACCACCAAAGATAGCCAAGGTAACTTACGCCCGATCGCAGCCATCTTAAAAGACATCGACAACGCCACCAAAGGCATGGGTAATACAGCGCGTGCCGAAATGCTCAAAGCGATCGCCGGTGCCAATGCCTACAGTGCCTTAGAAGGTTTAGCCGTCAGCGCCGGCACTGGTGAATTACAAAGGCTCATCGAGACGCTGCGCCAGTCAAAAGGCGAAGCTAACCAAGTGGCCCAAGTCATGTCAGACAACGCCGCCGGTGATTTAAAAGAGCTGGTCAGCAGCATCCAAGATGTCGCCATCGAAATCACCAGCCTCAATGATGGATCACTGCGCGACTTAATCCAAAACATTACCGGCATTACCCGGGGCATTGGCAATTGGATCAAAGAAAACCCCGAACTCGCCGCCTCGATCGGCAAAGTGATTACCGTAGGGGGTGCATTGCTGTTAGGGTTTGGTGTCATCGCCATCATCTTAAGCGCGCTGTTAATGCCCTTTGCTATGCTCAGATTTGGCATGATGGCCGCAGGTGTTACCGGCAGCAAATTTATAGGCATATTTAAAACGCTAGGTACCGGCCTATTGTACTTAGGTAAAACAGTACTTCCCCTGGTCGGACGCGCCATTTTAATAGTAGGTCGTGCGCTACTAGCCAACCCCATCGGTTTGGTGGTCGCCGCCATCGCCGGCGCCGCCTATTTAATTTATAGCAATTGGGAGGGCATCTCTAACTGGTTTGGCGCAAAATGGAATGCAGTAAAATCACACTTTAACGCCTTCAAAGTTTACTTAGGCGCGTGGTGGGAGAGTGTCGGCGGCACGTTCACCGGCGCACTGCTCAGCATTAGTTCAGCCCTCATAAATTGGTCACCCTTTGGCATGCTCTACAGCATCATTGCCAATGCAGTGAAACAACTCGGCATCGAGCTACCCGCAAAATTTACCGAGTTTGGCACCATGCTAATCAACGGTTTAATCAACGGTATCAAAAGCAAAGCCACCGCGTTAAAAGACAGCGTCTTAGGTGTTGGCAATTCCATGAGCAGTTGGTTTAAAGATACCTTAGGCATCAACTCACCCAGTAAAGTATTCATCAGTCACGGTGTTGATGTGATGCGTGGCCTTGAAAGCGGCCTAGATCAAAATAAAAACACCCTGGCACCGATGTTCAAACTCAGTGACCGCCTCAAACAAACGGGTGCCGGTTTAGCCATCGGTTTAAGTGCCATGCCAGCATTAGCCCTGGATAACCGCGCCCCCTTAAGCATGCAAAACAGCTCTGCCAATGGCACGAGTATCGTCATCGAGAAAATAGAAATCCACGCCGCTCCCGGCATGGATGAGCAAGCATTAGCGCGCTTTGTTGCCTTAGAAATCAGCAAACATCAACAGCAACAACAAACCCGCGCACGTTCCGATTACCGTGATTTTGATTAACCTTTTAACCAGGTAATAGCCATGTTAATGACCCTCGGCCTCTTTGTATTTTCCATCAATACACTCAGCTATCAAAGCCTACAACGCACTACCGCTTGGCGCCACAACAGCCAAAACCGCATCGGTGACAGCCCCAGCTACCAATTCTTAGGCGCCGGTGAAGATCGCCAAACCATCAGTGGTTGGCAGGCACCCGAGTTAGCCGGCGACAGATTATCCCTCGATGTCCTACGCCAAATGGCCAACACCGGCGAGCCCTATGTAATGGTCGATGGCAAAGGTTTTGTGCATGGCCTGTGGGTGATCAAACAAATCACCGAAACCAAAACCCTGTTTTGGCCCAATGGCGATGCCAAGCGTATCGAGTTCAGCATTGCGTTAACCCGGGTAGACGATGCCCAAATTAGCCAGGTAAGTTTAATCAATAACGTGCTCAGCATCCTGGCCTAACGCTTATCTAAAATATAGGTTTACCATGTCTCACCACATCCCCGACTATCGTATCTTAATCAATGATAAAAACGTCACCGATCTATTCAACGGCCGCTTAATCTCACTCACATTGCGTGATGAGCGTGGCAACAAAGCCGATCAACTCGACATAAGCCTAGATGATAGTGATAGCCTATTACCCCTACCCGAAAAGAAAGCCATCATCAAAGTCTGGCTCGGTTTTAAGCAGCCGAAAGTCTCCTTACCCAACTTACAAACAACCACCCCGCTCACTTTCAAAGGCTCGTTTGTGGTCGACGAAATCACCTACAGCAACCAAAGCAGCATCGATACCCTGAAAATCACCGCCCGCAGCGCTGATTTTAAAGGCCCACTAAAAGTAAAACGCGAACAGAGCTGGCACCAAATCAGCTTGGTCGATCTAGTGCAAACCATCGCGGCGCAAAACAAACTAACCCCCCGCATCAGCGACACTTTAGCCACCACACTCATCGATCACATCGACCAAACCGACGAGAGCGACATCTCTTTTCTCAACCGCCTGGCAAAACGCTACGATGCCATCTGCACTATCAAAGATAACAACCTACTCTTTGCCGAAATAGGCAACGCCACCACGGTAAGCGGCAAGCCTTTACCAATACTCATCATCGACAAAAGGGAAACCTCAAGCTATACCTACCAAACCCAAGACCGTGACGGCGACTACAGCGGGGTACAAAGTTACTGGAACGATAAGAAATATGCCAAGCGAAAAACCGTGCTGGCCGGCAGCGATGAAAACCCCAAGGTACTGCGCAGCACTTACCCCAGCGAACAGCAGGCGACAGAGGCAGCCAAGGCAGAATGGAAAAAGCTAAACCGCAATCAGGCCAGCTTTAGTGTGGATTTAACAGTGGGTAATCCGGATGCGCTGCCCGAAATGCCGGTGATGCTGACCGGCTTTAAGGAACAGATTATTGTGCAGAAATGGGGGATTGAAAGTGTAGAGCATGTATTGACAGATAAGGGGTTGGCTGCACAGGTTAATTTGTCGTATAACTAAAAGTTATACTGAAACAGTCTCAATATAAAGGTTCTTCAATGTCAGAAAAATCATCCCAATTATTTACATCTAAATCCGATTCTTCCCATGAATCACTATAATTAGATTCCAAGGCAGATGCCAGAAACGAATACAATTTATTGTGTTCAATCTTTGGCCTTAATAAAACCATTTTTCGTAATTTTTTATGTATTTTATTAAAATCGGCTTCCAACGCTGCTTTTTTAAATAACCAATCTATTCCACTTGAATTTTGGGCATATAGTATAAAAACCTCATCCCACCATGGATCATATAATTCCTTCCTAGCAGAAAAATCTCTCCTGTGTGAAATTTCAACAGATACTAAATATTCTTGAAATTTAAAATGTCCGAAATCGTATTTATCAATCCCGCTTAGACAAATAATTTCCGCAGATAACAGATCTTGTACGATCACGTCAACCTTATCATCTAAAGTTTCTCCTGCATTCTTACCAATGAAATTCTTTAAATTATTTAACGAAAATTCTTTTCTTTTATTTGAGTGCAGATAAAAAGAAAACGAAGTAATGTAAGAAAGTAATAAATTACTGGGTGTCTTCAATCTCCTAATTTTTTTATATTTATCTAACTCGCCCGATAAAAGGTCGAATCTGCTCTTATATAAATTTGATTCTGTTTTTGGTAAGGGCACCTCATTAGAACATAATACACAAAGAATAGTTGCAGACAGGGGATTACTAACTACTTCATCAAGCTCTTTCCAAATAAGTAAATGTTTTTCAATTTTTCTAGCATAGCTCTCCTTGCCAACAAACCATTTATTAAAAAATTCATTTTTTTGCTTTTTATTGAATGGTTCCAAACTAATGTGTGCAAATGGTATTTCCATTGCTTTATCAATAGAGAACCTAGAAGAAGTGATAATCTGAGTATTTTTATAATTTTCATTAAGTTCTATCAAACTTTCAATTATCCAACGATAAGAAGATATAGCTTCATCAATACTATCTAATATTAAAACGCAGTTACCGTGTTTTAAATATGTTTTGAATTCCTCAAAAGAAATTTTAAGATGACAACTTAGTAAATATTTATATATACCTATTAGTAACCTTTCAGAACCTTCAACAGTAGGTTCTGAACAAAAACCCCCTATTTCACTTAAAGTAACTGGTATTATTAACTTTGAGGTTTCCCTTTTCATTAAAACATTTGCGTAATGATGTAAATTTGTTGTCTTCCCAGAACCGGCCTCCCCTAATATAGAGAAGCTCCTCCCTGTATCAAGATAGTCGACTATATTATTGCTAGGTGGTTTAGGTATAAGTTGTTTTTGGGTTTTTGTTATTTTGAACAAATTGGAATTTGCAGAAAATATTTTTGCTATAAATGTAAGATCATCTAAATATTCTAGATATTTTTTTATTGTTATTGTGGATTTTGACTCTTCATTTAAAGTTCTTTTCAATTCTATAAATTTTTCCCAAAGGTCATCAAAATCTTTTTCAACTTGGAATGAATTATCTAGTTCCCTGACTATATTAACTTTTTTATAATGACCTATTTTTACAGTGATTAGTTTGCCAATATTTTCTGAAAATGTACGTACATCAACTAAGTTTTTTTTATAAATCCTATCACTTTTAGATGCATTTTTTAGTTCTTTATTACTGCTACCTACAAGCTCTTCAAATATAGATTTTATTTTCCTTAATTCAATAACATTTTTTGAATTAGCACCAAAATTTCGTTCACTTAACCCCTTAACTGTTAGATAGTTCTGATAGTATTCATCGGATATGTTTGGTAAAGCATAACTAGAAAAATATTTTTTAATCTTTATAATAATATTTGAATATTTTAATATTTGATGTTTGAAAATTCTTTTCATCAAATTATAGTTTTCAATATATTTAAGTCCCTCATGATTTAAAATTTCAATATTAAATTTCAATTTTATAGAATCATATTCTTTTTCAAACATAATTTGACTAAAACTTATTTTTTTTGAATCTAATATAATAATTTTTTCTACTTCATTATTTAAATAATCATTAACATGCTTCCCACCTATTTCAAATGAAACATCACAGTAAATATCCACCGTGTTGTCATTTCTTTTACTATTGAGAGCATTCATGAGCGCTGAATTATTTAATTTTTGACTTAATGCAATTTTAGATTTTTTTATATTTCCAATTAAATCATCAAAAATATCTGGATTGTGTTTTTTTATCAAATCAAATATTTTATCTCCACTTAAAATTTTTACATTACTGTTTAAACTAAGCTCAATCGCCCCTTGATGATTGTCAAGTTCTTTCTGATTAATACTATAAGGAGTAACAAAAATTAATTTTGAAGCTCTTTGTTTATTATGACTATCAGGTAATAAAACACTCTCACTTCCCATTTGCTCCACCTGAGTCAGCAGTTGTTGAAATGAAGTGCTTTTTGAAGAGTTTGATGTAATTTTAATTTTTTTAACTTGAACTGTGACTATCTCATAGTCATTAAACTCATCCTTTTTATAAATTATTATATCGCGACCTTTTTCAGCCCCCCCACCAACAAAATCTACTTTGCAGCTATACATTGCTTTAAACAACGGAACTAATATTTTCTTGGACAAGTCATTTTCAAGCATATCTTGCATTGCCTGTAAGACAATAATTCTCTCATTCATATTATTACACTCACCAAAAAATATTACTAACACCATATTATGAGTCAATAAATATAGCCATATCGCCTATAGTTATTACAAATTAAAACGTCACTACATCACCATTTAATACCATTCTTAGAATTGATAAAATTTTATATCAAAACACTCAGGTTGATAAAAAATTTAATCAACTAACTCACCCGTTTCAATCAATCCATAAAACTGACCTTCAGAAACAATATAGGTCTGCTGCTGCATAGCTTGTGATATTTTCTTTGGGCCTGCATTCGCACCACAAATCAGGAAATCTAAACCGCTAGTTACTTTTTTAGATTTCATCACGCGCAAACCAGCAACTTCTGCTTTTATTGATAATTCTGATTTTTCTGCAGCTTTAAAACCAGTAAACAATACTTTTAATCGATTATCAGGGGCTGTATCAGAGATGATTTTTGGTGGTGGGGGCGAATAAGGAGAAACCAAAGCTTCTTGATGTGTAAGGTAGCGATGAATACGATCTTTACGGAAAGTTTTGAACTGGTTTTCAGTAGTATTACCAGATAGGTAATGTCCTTCTTCTTTCCAATTAGTTAGCTCATACCGCTTATATTCTTGCTTGGCATTGGTATATTCAAAAATTAATGTATCCATATAGCATCCCTTACTAAACATGTATCACTAACTGTTAGTAGAAGTTACTAACTGAGTAATAGTACAGCAAGAGAACGGGATAAGGACTTGATTTTAATAATTTATTTGTGTTACTTTTTTGCGACAAATACTGTAGGTCTTAGTTTGTTTCAATACTCAAATGTTGTTATCCCTGACTCATAAGTGTGGAATCACCCCTTCTTCACTTTCATTTGAATTTGTTGCGCAAACGCAGAACCAACCGCCTCAATATGACTTTTGTTTTCTTCTGTGCTGGCACGGTAATTTTCGACTAGAGCAGTTTCTTCTGTTGTTAAGCTTGATGCTCCGTTCACTCTGTCACCGGTTAAAACATAGAATATATCCACGCCTATCATCGCAGCATTACTTAACATCTCTGCTGGTAATTTTTGCCTACCACTTATCACATCTCTTAAGCGTTGCGGGCTCTTTTCCCCTAGTTTTCTAGAAGCCTCGGCAAGAGAAAGTCCACACTTATCTATTTCAGCTCTGAGCCTGTTGTGTATATTATCCACAATTTCATTTGACACCATGTATATATTCCATCATTATTATTCTTACTAGCTACTACTAGTACTTACTAACCACACAAGGATTATAGCAATGACCATGAAGAACTCCACTACTAACAAAAACCTGACCATTGTTTTCAGTTCAGAGAAACATACGCAAGTAGAGCGTTTAGCCAAACAGGAAAAACGCTCTAAGTCCCAGATGGCCAATATTTTAATAGAAGAAGCCATGCTGGCCCGTAATAACCCTCAAGCCAAAGTATTACATTTGCAAAATGTTAACCACGGCTAATAAAGGGCTTTCAGGCCAAGGACTTCACTATGTCTAGGAAAACCCAACAATCCCACGGCGGCATCCACACCCCACTCATGGCCTGTTATTTAGCGGTGCACGATTCAGCCGATGGCCTGCCGGTGATTGCCTTTAAGATGGAAAAGAACCAAGACACGCTGCGCAAAAAACTGGACAGCAAACAGACCACCCACCACCTCACGTTAGCCGAAGCAATGCACATTTTACGTATTACTCACGACCCGCGCATTTTAGATGCGATTTGTACTGAGATTGGAGTGATTTGGATAGATGCAGAGGCATTGCCTGCAGTCCCTGCCGATATGGATGTTTTAAAAAGTGGCACTGAATTGATGAACACGGCAGTGCAAGTACTAACCGAATTAGAGCAGGCATTGGATAACGGCTCTATCGATGCAGATGAACAGGCACGCTTGAACAAACGCTTTTTAGAATTGGCCAAAGCCGCTAAAAAAATTGCCTTCATCGCCGAACAATTCGAGGAATAGACCATGTCTGGTAGCGTTTATAAACACCAATGCCCCGATTGTGGCCACGCGGTACGCGTTAGAAATTCCACCGGTTTATCCGCCTTGGTACGCGCCTGTTATCTGCAGTGTTCAAATCTAGGCTGTGGTGCCACTTTTAAAGCCACCTATGAAATCACCCACCGCTTAAGCCCACCGGCAACACCCAACCCAAGTATTCATTTGCCAATGGCTGATTGGGCCATGTTGCGCAGCGCCAGCCGCGAAACCACCGACAATCAACTGGATTTTGACGAGCTATTACAGCCCAACCACAGCGTCCAATCATAATAATTCTAAGGCTATTCTATGAATGCTCAATTGCTTCAAGACATCACTAGTGCGCTTATCACTAACTACAGCGCGGTAGAAAGTAGTGATTATCTCTATAAAATTGAATGCCCAAGCTGTGGAAAACGCGAGGCATTTACCAGCAAAGTCGATCCTTGGGTAATTAAATGCGGTCGCGATACCAACTGCGGCCACAGTCACCACGTCAAAGAACTTTTCCCACACTTGTTTGAAAGCTGGACTGATCGTTACACCCCTAAAACAGAGCAAGAGCAACAGCAAAACCCCACCGCCGTGGCCGATGGCTATCTACGCGATGGCCGTGGTTTTGATCTGATCAAGATCACGGGCTGGTACCGTCAAGAGTATTACTATGATTCAAAGGTCGATGCGGGTACTACCACTGTGCGCTTTACCATCAACGACAAATGTTGGACCGAACGTCTCTTAGATAAACCGCAGCGCTTTGGCAAACAAAAAAGCCGCACCGTTGGCCCCTACAAAGGCCAAGTATGGGTGCCACCCATTCATACACTGCCAGAGCTGGCGCAATGCAAAGAGATTTGGATAGTCGAGGGTATCTTTGATGCAATCGCACTCCACCATGGAGGTATTATTGCTGTCTCAAATATTTCATCGGCGAACTACCCCGCTTACTTTTTAGAGGCACTGGCTCAACAATGCCTCCAGGGTAAACGCCCCACCATCATATGGGCACAAGATAGCGATCGTGCTGGTAAAAATGCGATACACAAGCACTCTCGTAAAGCTAAAAAGGACGGCTGGAAATGTGGCGCAGCACAGATCCCACCGCTTAAAGACCAAGACCACGATTGGAATGACTTACTACAGTTAAACAAGCTCAGTACCTATAACCTTGACCTGTATTTGCACGAGGGTGATCTACTACTAGCGGCCACAGCCAGCGAAAAAGCGATCCTCATGTACGATCATCGCAGTCGCCGTGAATTCTGGTTTACCTTTGACTCGCAAATCTGGTGGTGGAACCTTGATTTAGATGCTTACGATAAAGAGCTGCGATCGAACGAAAGCTCGTTAGATGAAGCCAGCGGCCTAAGCGCAAGCAAACGCCACGAGATATTAAAGTCAGCCGGTGCAGTACGCATGGTTTGCACCGCACTTCCCACTCCTCTGTATTACCAAAAAAACAAAATCACCGGTGAAAGCTGGTACTACTACAGTATTGAGTCACCCGAAGACAACCAGATCACCAAAGATACCTTTACCGCAAAGCAACTGGCCAGCCCAGGCGAGTTTAAAAACCGCCTGCTCTCTATTGCCAAAGGTGCGCTGTGGCTAGGTAAACCCACCCAGTTAGACATCATTAACCAGGCACAATGGAAGGGGTTAAAAACCGTAGAAACCATTGATTTTGTCGGTTATAGCAAAGAGCACAAGGCCTATATTTACAATGATATTGCGATCAAAAATGGTGTAGTGACATGCATTAACGATCAAGACTATTTTCAGTTTTCCAACCTTTCGCTAAAGACCTTAAGCACCTCCATTACCATGAGTATCAACCCCGATTTAAGCCAGTTTCAAAAGACTTTTGCCCAAAATGTGGCCACCGCCTTTGGTAATAATGGTGTCATTGCCCTGGCGTGGTTCCTCGGTAGTTTATTTGCCGAGCAAATACGTGGTATGCAAAAAAGTTATCCCTTCATGGAAATTGTCGGTGAAGCCGCTGCCGGTAAAACGACCTTAATTGAATTTCTTTGGAAAACCTTAGGCCGTGACGACGAGGAAGGGTTTGACCCAGCCAAAGCCACAAACGCGGCTAGATATCGTAAATTTAGCCAAGTATCCAATATGCCTATATCGCTGATCGAATCCGACCGCGAAAACGATACAGGCAAGGGCAAACAATTTGATTGGGATGAATTAAAGACCGCATTCAATGGCCGCGCAATTGCCAGCCGCGGGGTAAAAAATAACGGTAACGATACATACGAGCCACCCTTTAAAGGCGCTGTACTGATCAGCCAAAACGCTGCGGTTGATGGCGGCGAAGCCATTCTATCGCGCATTGTGCATTTGCATTTACTTCGTGATGCCCAAACCAGCGAATCAGGAACCGCCGCCGATTGGCTAAAACAGTGTGATGTTGAAGCCGTCAGTGGATTTTTAATCAGCGCCACCAAAGCTGAAAAAGACATCCTTGCTCACCTAGATGCCAACTACCGCCATTACAGCAAACACATCATGGATCAAGGTGTAGTGCGCATGGCACGTATCGCCGAAAACCACGCCCAGTTAATGAGCTTGGTTGATTGTTTAGGTAAGGCTTTTTTAGGGTTAATCGATGACACCGCAATCAACAACGCCAAAGCCTTTTTGATTGAAATGGCCGCCAGCCGTCAACATTCGATTAATTCAGATCATCCTATCGTGCAAGACTTCTGGGAAAACTTCGAATTCATCGCCAGCCATTCAGATGTAATCATCAACCACACCCCCAACCGTGACTTTATCAGCATCAACCTAAAAGAATACGAGCACTGGTGCAACACCTTCAAGATCCACGGCCCCGACATCCGCGAGCTCAAGCGCTATCTCAAAGGCAGTAAGCATTGCAAATACCTAGAGGCCAATGTCAACACCCGCTCAGAAGTCGCCCAAAAATCCGGATCATCCGACAGCAAGCAACTGCGCTGCTGGAAATTCAAAAACCCCAAGAGATAAGGAGTATCTATGTCAGATTTCACCCGTTTCAACAACATTCTAGCCCGAGTGAGGGCAATCGATAAAACCCAACACTCGGCGCTAATCACCGCATTAGTAGCAGGACTAAAATTCAATACAAACTATGCTCCAGTCGCCATGAACGAAACCGCCCGAGTAATGGAAGCTGTTTTGGAAAACTTCGAACCAACAAAAGAGAGCGCATCATGAGCCATCAATGCGAACTCTGCAGCAAAACCGGCGCCGGACAAACCGAAACCACCTACTACGGTTTTGAAGTATTCATCTGCCACAATTGCAAGGACACCGATCGTTACCTAGATCAAATCGAAGGCATGACCAAGTGCCTATGTAATAACTGGTTTGATCAGGGCTCACTACGCGAGCATTTACACAACGGCCCCTGCTGTGAACCAAAGTGGATCGGCTACGACCCAGCGAAGCCAGGCACAGATAAAAACGTCACTTTCATTCACAACCAGGAACCCAACCATGCGTTCTGAAACCACTATCTTAAGAAACAAACTCAACGACAGCGTAAAAACCACCAAGCTGTGGATGGTAAGAGCGCAAAGCTTAGAAGCTGAAATTAATCAGTTGAGAAACCAACTGCACCAGGCAAGGACCAAAACCCATGCAACCGGTTAAAGGTGGTCGTCTTTGCAAAGCCGCTGTGATGCTCTGCAAAGACCCCGAGTTTTGGCACTACCTTGATCTGCGAGTCACCTTCAAATCGGGTTGCGATATTCCACTGGGTACCCACAACGAGCAAGACGCCAAAGATTGGATCCTAAAATCCTGCGGCCACCTAACCACCCGATCGCAAATAGACCATTGCCCCACAGCAACCCAGAACATCAAAATAATATTCAACAGCTTCAACAAATGGCGCAGAAAACAGCCGCATAAAAGGACTTGAAAAATGGACATCATGCTAGATTTAGAAACGTTAGGCACAAAACCCGGATGCGTCATATTAAGTATTGGCGCAGTCGCCTTTAATCCAGGTACCCCAGAGACAGAAAGCTACTCTTTCTATAAAGAGATAAGTATCCGTGATAGTGAAAACATCGGCCTAAAGATTGATGTAGAGACAGTCGCGTGGTGGAAACAACAACAAGGTGATGCACAGTCTCTGCTAAAACGCTGTGAAAATACCAGAAATCAAATGACAGATGTACTCTATGAGTTAAATTTTTGGTTAGGTACTTTCGGCCCAATATCAACAATCAACATCTGGGCTAATGATCCAAGTTTTGACTGCTCTATCCTAAAGGCCGCCTATGAACTAATAAAGTTAGACCCCTCTTGGAAATTCTACAACGAGCGCTCTTGTAGAACGATGGTTCACATAGGACGCCAACTCGGTATCGACCCAAAAAAACAAATCCCTTTCACCGGCATTCCCCACCACGCCTTAGACGATGCCAAACACCAAGCTAAGTACATCACCGCCATCCACAGATATATCCACGACTTAGAAAAACCACAACGTTACGAAATAAGCTACCCGATTGCTAAATAAACAACGAACTCACAAAGCTGAACTAATTGAGATTTGAATAATGAAGACCCCAACAGAAAAAATTAGTAGTAACACACAATCACTAGATCCTTTCTATCTCACTATAAAGGAAGTATCTCAGATAACCAGTCTAGGAAAGTCCTCTATTTACCGATTAGAGAAACAGGGCCAGTTCCCAAAACGCCTCACTTTAAACAAAAGTAGAGTAGTGTGGACATACACTGATGTACACGCCTGGTGTAAGGTTGTAAAAGAACGAGAGGGATATCCTGCAAAAGACCACTACACATTTTGATTTTGGTGGGTACAGCGGTGGGTATACCCACCACTGTAAAAGATAAATATTAGCAAAATTAGCAAGTTATAAGATACTTTCAAGTCCTTCTGGGCCCACCACTCTCCTTCAGTTAGACCCTCCAAAAACACCTTGTTTATACTATACCGCCCTCTATATTTTTATAATATTGAGACAGACAATACATTTTTTAATCTTAACAAACCCATCACCAACCTACATGACCTTCCAGATATTATTGTATTAACTTTTTCGCTATCTCCTGCAATGACTAACTGACCCTTATATATTTTTACGCTGTACAATACACTGCCCTAATCAATCATCTAAATTACCCGTAAACCACATGTCCTCAAAATACAGTCGCCTAGATAGGTTCATTAGTAAAAAACTACTGATCAAGCGCGGTAACATCCGCTTGCTACTCGCGCAACAACGCGTTCAAGTAGATGGCTTAAACGCAGCTGACGCTGCCCAGCGCATAGGCCCCTTTAATCAGGTGATCGTTGATAATATAGTGTTACAGGAACAACTGCCCTTCTATATCATGTTACATAAGCCAGTTGGCGTCGTCTGCGCTACCACAGATCCTCATCATCGAACGGTATTGGACCTGATAGATAACAGCGCTTATCCCAATCTGCATATAGCCGGAAGATTAGACTTAAATACATCGGGTTTAGTGCTTTTAACCAATGACGGCAAATGGTCCAAGGGGCTGTGCGAACCTAAGAGCAATATTGATAAGACTTACCAAGTAGAATTAGAACATAACCTCAATAGCGACTATGTATCGGCTTTTGCCGAAGGTATGTATTTTTCATATGAAGATCTCACCACAGAGCCAGCACACTTAGAGATTATGACTGATACCACAGCTCTGGTAAAATTAACCCAAGGTCGGTATCACCAAATAAAGCGTATGTTTGGACGCTTTAGAAACCCAGTCAAATCACTACATCGCTTTGCCATTGGCAGTTTAATACTCTGTGAAGATTTAAAGCCTGGAGAATACCGGCCACTCAATGACACAGAATTGGCACAGTTGAATGTGCAAATCAAACAAGCACGTTAGTAACCTCTGAACCAGCTTCTCTGTGCACTTGGAGCGAATATGATGGGTGCAGAGACGCCTTAACATCCAGTCGAGACTCGACTAGATATTAAGGTGCTGCTACAAGCTAGACTTTAAATCTGTGGGTCTCTTTCTGCAGGCTTACCGCCAATTTAGCTAACTCCTCACTGGCTTCTAAGATTTGTTCCGAAGCAATGCCAGTCTGCTTAGAGAGTCCACTGATGTGCTTAATATTTTCATGAACGTCTACTGCGATCTCTGACTGTTTTTGGTTAGACTCAGATATTTTATCGGTGATTAATTGAATCTGATTAATCGCATCAGTAATACGCACTAAGGCAGCACCGGTATTCTCAGCCTGCGTGATTACCTGCGTCATCTGCTCTTTACCGCGGCTCATAGCCTGCGCCGACGCCTCTGCACCTTTTTGTAATTTTGCCACCATGGTTTCAATCTGTAAGGTAGAGCCCTGCGTACTTTGAGCAAGTGATCGAACCTCTTCTGCAACCACTGCAAACCCCCTACCTTGGTCCCCAGCTCTAGCTGCTTCAATGGACGCATTTAACGCTAAAAGATTGGTTTGGTCTGCAATGCCATTGATCACTCCGACGATTCCGCCAATATCCTTTGCCCCCTTTTCAACCTCAAGCAAAGTATCAGCGATATTATCCACTTCTTTTGAAAAGTTATGCACCGATAATATGGTGTTTTCAACTTCTGATGAGCCTATTCCCGCTTCTACATTGGCTTGCTGTGCCGCTTTGAGCGCCTCTTCAGTTCCGGTATTTACCGCTTGCAAGGTAACAGACATATCATCAATAGCTCGCTCTACGCGTTCAGTGCCTTCATTTTGCTCCCTAACATGCGTTCGGGTCTGCTCGGTAATAAGAGATAGCTCTTCAGCGGCAGACGCCTGCTGCTCTGCAGATAAACTAATTCTGGAGACCATGACTGTCAGGCCATCATTCATTTCTTTTAGGGCACCTTGTAAGTCCCCTATCTCATCATTGCGATTAACAATAATCTTAGAGGACAGGTCTCCTGAGGCTACCTTATGCGCTAATTTAGCAGCATTGACCAAAGGTTTACTAATTCTCGACGCCATTATCACCCCAAACAGCACGACAAAAACTGTGGATACTAACAAGATAATGATGGTTAACCATTTTAACCGGGTCGAAGTAGCAAAGGCTTCTGACTCTTTTATTTCAGCCATCAGTGCCCAAGTGACGCCACTAACATCTATTGGCGTATACGCAGAGAGCACTTGATCACCCATGCTATTGGTTATTATTTTAGTGCCGGAGTTACCCGCTAAAGCATCCAAGACTGCTTCGGTTTGAATACCATTGGCATTGATGTTGCCAGCAAAAGAAGCTTTCACCGACCTATTTTGAGGATCGAGGTATGAATCAGAGCGCATCCTAAAATCAGGCCCAACAAGATAGGACTCACCACTTTCACCCATACCATCGCGAATCCCAGTAATGGCATTTATTCCCGCTAAAGGTAGCTTTAAAGCAATGATCAACTCTATTTCGCCCTCACCAGAAATTAGCGGCTGAGCCATAAAGGCACTCGCTTGATTGTCATCCGCGCTATAGGGAGAAAAATCGGCAAAGCCAAAAATCTTGCTGCGGCTGACGCTTTTAATCAACCCCCCTAAACTGCTATTACTGTATTTACCATCGATTAAATTGGTTTCTAGGTCCTTCCCCTGAGCTGCTGAAAAGAACACATAACCATCTGGATTAATTAAATATAAATCAGGATAACCGTATTGCTGAGCATAGTTATTGTAAAAGGCAGTATCGAATTCATCGACAGGGCTCAAAGCTTCGGCTACATCAATTTCGGCCATCAGTGCCCAGTGCTGCCCCCCTATTGTTAGAGGAACCCATGCAGACAGTACCGGTTTATTAAGATAGTTTTTAATGATTCCGGTGCCGGTGTCTCCCTCAAGCGCTTTATCAATCCCGATAGAACTTGCAGCCGATTCTGGAGCATTTAGCAGCGATAACTGCACGCTCTTCTTCGCACTGGTGCTTGAATCGGAGCGCATTTTATGATCAATACCCACTAGATAGGTTTCACCTGTGGCGCCCAATCCTGCACGCTGTCCCATCACTGCATTTATTTGATTGATGTTAATTTGAAAAACCACCACGCCAATCACACTCCCGTATTGACGCATAGGCGCTGCAACAAACATTTGCGGGGAGTTTAAAGAGGGATAATATATCTCGAGGTCAGAACTTGTAAATGTTTCCTTACGGCCTAATTTTAAGGCTTTTTGATATATTTTTGCCAGGGGAGAATTGGCCAGCGGGCCCTTGGTTAGATCCGTTCCAAAATCGATATTCTTTTTGACTGAGTAGATCACTCTATTTTTTCTGGTCTCAATCATAATAATATCTTCGTAGCCAAAATCCTCTTGAAAGCTGCGAATACCAGGATGGAATTTATAGTGTTCTTTGGAGTATTTAGATTTGTCTGACCCTCTATTTAGCTTAGCTTTAGACCCCATTGGCGCTTTATTTTTTACCAGATAATAATACTGCGACACTATCGCTTCATCATCTAATACCGCTAAATATTTATTCACTTCGCCGCTAACATCACCGCCAGAAGCAACACTTAAATACTGGCTAACATCATTGCTATAAAAGGCTTTAAGTTCGGCCTTCATCGCTGCGATAGCCGTATCGTCTAATTTGTTAACAAATTTTATTAAATTAAAGTTATCTCTGAATTTCTCCAGAGCGGTCTTAGTCGATGAGTTTTTAGTAAAGGATTGCACTTGTAATACAGTTTGATGGAAATAATTTTCAATTGCACTTTTCTTTATTTCTCTCACAGCGGTTAGTTTTTCGAGCGCCTGTAACCGCAGTGTACCGGCAACGCCGACCAGTACATTCATATCATTATTTCTATCTTTAAAATATTGTTCTAGCTGGGCTCTTTTGATTTCTCTGACAGATTCTAACGAATTAAAAGCCAGAGATTCCATTCCCTGATTAGCTTGATTCAAACTCACCATGCCAATAATTGTTGCAGGAATCACCCCCAGTGCAAAAAAACTGAGAACAAATTTTTGTCCAATCTTTAGTTTCCCAAGTCCTAGACTCATGTATCACCTCTACTTTTATTATTATGCTAAAAATTAGCGACTAAACGTTAATGTCGGCTAAGTTTGCTTTTGTTTAACGGTAAAAAAGTAAGGCCTGCCATCTACCTTTCGTTCAAAGGATTTAATATTAAATACAGCAGGCACCTTACCAGTTGCAAAAAATCCATTTAAATTAAGGTTATCTTATTCAATAATATGCATATAAATCTTAGATTAATAATAGCATTGATTCACTTTTTGGCGAGCAATCATTAATTATCAGGTTAAGTAATGTAAATTGAATTAATAATTTGAGGCTTTAAGTATTGAAATTTTATAGCGAGCTAGATTATTGATAATACTGAGGCTTGGGTGACTCATTGAGACCTCAGCATAACGACTACGCTCGGCAATACTCCAACCCTCTGCCGCTATAATTATAGATAATGAGCATTAATTTAGACATCCTCCTTATTCCTATTTTGATCGTTATTTAGCCAGCTTATAATACGCTTTTTTTAAACGCTAACTATAAAAGCACTAATGTCGGTCTTGCCAGTTACAGTACTGTCAATCACAGAGGATTAAAACCTATGTTTGTCAAAATAGTCACTACCAGGGTGATGATGGTGTTTTATTTTATCTTATAAATCGGCTACTTAAATTTCATTCTCTAGCCACATCAACAACCATCAAAACAGAGTGCCTTTACCTTAAGTTTTTTATACCCAATATTAGGCAAGTAGCGAATCGGCACTCAAACATTGCCTGTGCTTTTGTTATAACCTAACTAAGTAGTTAATAGCCGTAATGTAAGCAGCTCTGACCCGCGCCAGGATGGCCGCGAAGGCAGTCCTGTAAGTTTTCTGACTGGGGAGTGCCCCCTAAGGGGCGTATAGAATGGTTCGTGTCCTTTAGCCGAACACTGCCTCAATCACCAACAAACCCTTAAGCAGAGGCGCTTGCAAATTGCTTGCTGGTTGCTGGTTGCTGGTTGCTGGTTGCTCAATTGAAATGCTATCAATCGTTAATCTAGAACTTGGGTTAGCAGCCAAGACAGATTAGCTCTATCGTTGTCGCTGTGTGAGCCCGATCAAAAGTATGACAGTGATGTCACTGAGCCACTAACTTAGGCCAGGCGATATCCCCTTGAGTAATAAATCCTGGGATATTTTTTTGCCACTTAGTCTGAATTTCTTGATCGTAATTAAGATAGAGCTTGCCCGCTACTATATTCCAACGCAGGGGATCGCCGGAGACTAAATCATTTTTTTCTGCCACCGCCCAAGCACAGTAACCACCATACTGCGGAGCATATTGCTGCGGGTTAGCCCTAAACAGGTCTAAATGTTGCGCGGATGAAAACAACCAATTCACCCCTTGGTGTTTAAAGGTAAACTGCTTTTTACCTGGTTGAGGTTTTCCCTGTGTAAAATACGCCACAGCATCATAGCCGCCTAACGCACTATTGCTAAAAAAACTGGTGTACACAGGGTCAGCGGCAAACAGGTTATTTATCCAAAACAGAGACAATAGTAATATTATTTTTCTCATAATCCACTCCAAAATACCATTAGAAAACTAGCCTCACAGTTGGTCAACAACTAGGTCTTGTAAATTTATACGCTTGCTATTAATTTCTGGATTCGAGTAAACAAAAATAACAGACCAGATACAGCCTAACGCTCGTGTGAACATCACCTCTATTCAGATAGGTTAATTATCGCGTTGAAATTCATCAGGAATTTCAATATCTTGACCTTTTGGCATCACCGGCTTATTCGCAGCTTGTTGCTTATAACGTTTCAACTGGAATACATAGGCGAGTACTTGAGCTACCCCTTTGAATAGACCAGTGGGCACTTCATCGCCAATTTCAGCACTGTAGTAGAGCGCTCTGGCTAAGGGTGGAGACTGCAATATTGGAATATCGTGTTCCTCGGCAACTTCTCTAATTTTTAGGGCCACAAAATCAGCGCCTTTGGCGACAATGATAGGCGCGTTTCTATGGCTCTCGTCATATTTTATGGCTACAGAATAATGAGTTGGGTTGGTAATAATAACATCAGCATCCGGTACATCCTTCATCATCTGGCGCTGTGAAATTTCACGTTGCATTTGCCTGATCCGACCTTTAACTTCAGGCTTTCCCTCGGTGTTTTTCATTTCATCTTTGACTTCTTGTAAAGTCATTTTCAGTTTTTCTGCCGATTCATACAATACATAGGGCACATCGAGCAGCGCAATAATGATCAGACTTAAACTGATGATTAAAAATGCCCAACCAATTAGCTGGATGGATTCTGACATTGCCACGAAGACATCCATAGACCCCAGGGAATACAAATTTGTCTTAACCGAATCCAAATAAAATAATGCCAATCCCGTCACAATCAAAAACTTCCCGATTGACTTGGCCAATTCCACTAACGCCTTTAGCGAAAACATTCTTTTCAGCCCCGCGAGAGGATCCATTCTGCTTGCTTTTGGGGCGATTGCCTGTGCGCTAATATTCCAACCACCCAGGCTAATTGGGCCGACAATAGCGGCGATAAACACCACTAGCATAAAAATAATTACTGCCCAGAGAGCCTCTAGTGCCGAGGAACCAAAATTTATAATAATATAATTGGTATCAAATATCTCCTCTCTGGTCAGGGAAAAGTTGTCGGCCATCATCTCAGCCAAATTGCTAATAGCAGTAGCACCGAAAAACAATACAGCCGAAGACGCCACTAATAACAAAACCAAGGTATTGAGTTCTTTAGAGCGGGGAATATCACCTTTGTCTCGCGCCTCCTTGAGGCGCTTGGGGGTGGGGTCTTCGGTTTTTTCCTGACCGCTATCTTCTGCCATTAGAACCTCATGGGCTGATTAGTATTTGACCCGCAAAAGCCAGCGCATACTCATGATATCGCTCAAACTGGCTTAAAAATCCCGAAAATGTCATCCAGGTAATAAATATACCTAATGTCATGGTAAAGGGAAATCCGATCGCGATAATATTTAATTGTGGAGACGCTTTACTCATCACTCCAAATGAAATATTGACAATTAGTAGCGAAGTCACCGCTGGCAATGCCATCACCACGGCGGATTGAAACATCCAAGTAGCCGAATAGACGATATCAAGAAACTTGATATGATCCAGGGCGGAGATCCCCACAGGCAGTATGGTAAAGCTATCCGCCAAGGTTTGAAACATGATTAAATGACCATTCATCGTCACAAAAAGCATCAATGCCATCATCATATAATACTGACCGACCACGACAATTTGCACCCCATTTGCCGGATCATTGACCGATGCAAAACCCAAGCCCATTTGGTTGGCGATCATCTGTCCACCAATGGCAAATATCTGAAACATAACGTGCAAGCTAAAACCCAGCGCTACCCCAATCAGCATTTGTTCAATCACTAAAAAGTAAGTAGACAATGACAATCCATCTAGCACGGGAATCGCGGGAAGTACGGGAACAATCACTAAGCTAAACGATATAGCCAGGATTAAGCGTATATTTTTAGGTACATACTGAGTGCTGATCAACGGCATCGACATCATAAAAGCCGCGATGCGAAAAAAAGGCAATAGGTAATCCCCTACCATCTGCTCTATTTGCAGAAAGCCGAGACCCAACATTTGTTAGAGCCCTATTACGATGGGAATTGCAGAAAAAACCATCCTAAAGATATCGGTGAGCTTAGTGACCATCCAGGGCCCCATGATCATAATCACAAAAATGATACCTACTAAACGCGGCAAAAAGCTTAAGGTCTGTTCATTTATTTGAGTAGCAGCCTGAAAAGTTGCAATTGTTAAACCGATCAATAAACTGGGTAGTACAATCATAGTGACCAACATAACAACGGTCCAAAATGCCTCGCCGAAAAGATCTAATACGAACTGCGGGGTCATAAATCCTCCTTACATTCTAAAACTAGAAGCGAGTGTTCCTATGATCATAGCCCAACCGTCGACTAATACAAAGAGCATTATTTTAAAGGGAAGGGATATAATCACCGGTGATAACATCATCATGCCCATTGCCATCAAGACACTCGCCACCACCAAATCTATCACTAAAAAGGGAATAAACAGCATGAAGCCAATTTGGAAAGCGGTTTTCAACTCACTGGTGACGAATGCCGGCACCAGTACATTAAAGGGCACATCTTCTGGCTTCTCCACATTGTCAATATGGGCGATGTTCAAAAATAAATTCAGGTCAGACTCTCGGGTCTGTGCCATCATAAACTTCCTGAACGGGCCCTGTGCTGCCTCTATCGCCTCTAAAGGGGCTAGCGTTTCATTGAGGTAAGGCTGTACCGCTAATTCATTTACTTTATCTAAAACGGGACTCATGATAAAAAAGGAGAGAAACAAGGTCAGACCGACAAGTACCTGGTTTGAAGGGGTAGATTGCAATCCCATTGCCTGCCGCAATATCGCAAAAACGATAATAATACGGGTAAAAGAGGTCATCATCATAACCATAGCCGGCAAGAATGTCAGCATGGTCATCAGCGCTAATATCTGAATAGTCACCGAATAATTTTGCGTGCCGTCCTCAGCTATCGATAGACTCACCGCCGGAATACCGAAATCAGCCGCTATTGAAATTTGCGAGAATATAAGCATAAAACCAAAAATTAGCAGCTTAATCATTAATGGCATAACCTTTTAAGTAACAAATTTTACGGGCGAGTATCATCTACTATTCTCTTTTTCTGGCATAGCACTGCGCTGAGATAATTTAAGACTGGCTTTTTTTAAACTGTTGGAAAAATCAACGGATGGTTCAATAATAGGCTTATCAAGCTTATACAGTAAATTCACTTGACCACTGGTAACCCCTAGCAGTAGTTGTTCACCAGCCACTTCAACGAGCACAGCACGCTCTTTGGCCCCCACATTAACCGCTGATATAACCTTAATATGAGATTTAACGCCTTGGATACCCGTTACTCGCTTCATTAACCAAGCCAGGGCAAAAATAACCAGCAGCACCAAGATCAAGCCAAGTCCCATTTGCCAAATAGAAGTTCCTATCGAAGAGGGAGTCAATAATTCAGCTTGCAAGGCAGAGCTGTCAGCTCCTTCAGCTGAATAAGCTTCAGTGAACGATGACAACCCTAACCCAATACTCATCAGCACTTTGTTCATATGACTGCCCATTAGCGTAAACGTTTAATTCTTTCCTGAGGGCTAATGACGTCCGTTAATCGAATTCCATACTTATCATTGACCACTACCACTTCGCCATGAGCGATCAAGGTGCCATTCACTTTTACATCTAAAGGCTCGCCTGCCACTCTATCTAGCTCAACTACCGATCCCTGACTGAGTTGCAGTAAGTTACGAATGGCAATATCAGTACTCCCCACTTCCATGGTCAAAGTGACCGGAATATCCAAGATCACATCAAGTTTTGGATCACCCAGGGGAATAGCATCATCAGAAAGCTCATCCAACTCAACGGGTTTGGCTGCGTCATTGATACTGTCTATATCCACATCTACGCTCTCTTCTCCTCCCGTTTGCTCTTCCATCGCGGCAGCCCAATCGTCTGCCATTTCATTTTGATCTACTGCGCCATCTTTTTCATCACTCATGCTGACTCCATACCGCAGGCAATTAGGTTTAGGTTATAACTTATTAAATACATGTAACATCACTCAGAATGATCTATTTTATCAATGACTTTGACGGCTAAATTACCTCTTGAAGTACCCAGTTTACAAGTAAATACTGGGACTCGATTGGCATTCAACGTTAACACTTCGGGAATATCAACAGGTATTACATCTCCGGCGCGCAATTCAACGATATCTGCCAGAGTAACAACTCTCTCGGTCAATGTTAAATTTAAGGGAATGGAAGCCCTCAACATTTCACGTTGCATATCTTGTTGCCAACGCTCATCTTCAGTAGATTCTTCTTTTTGGCTACCTGAGACTAAATCAGCCTTAATGGGCTCCAACATGGAATAGGGATATACGATATGAAATTCGCTCGTGCCACTTTCGAGATCGACTTGAAAAGTACTGACCACCACTACATCTGAACCATTGATCATATTAGCCATACCCGGGTTTACTTCATGGCCAATACGTTTGAATTTAAGTTTAATCACTGGGTCCCAAGCATCACTTAAATCTTGGAAAAGCGACTCTAATAATTTAAATACCAGACGATTTTCAGTGGGCGTAAAATCTCTGCCCTCAATTTTTGCATGTCTTCCATCTCCGCCATAAAAACAATCGACCAACTTGAAAACAAGCTTGGCGTCCATGATGAATAAACCGGCGCCTTTTAATGGCTCGACCCGCATCACACACATGCTGCTGGGAACATAGAGGGTGTGAATATAATCACCGTATTTGAGGAACTGAATATCTTCTACCGCCACATCGGCGGCACTGCGCAATAAGTTATAGATACTATTGCGGGCATTGCGGGCAAAGCGCTCATTAATTAATTCTAAGGTCGGCATTCTGCCGCGCACAACCCGCTCATTACTGGCTAGGTCATAGACGCGAACGCCATCTTCATCCTCAGCATGAACTTCATCTTCTGAACTGCTGTCCTCGGTATCATCTACACCGTGTAATAGTGCATCAATTTCATCTTGGGACAGTAAATCTTTGACCGACATTATTTTTTCTGCCTTTTAAGACAACGAGTGAATACTTTCAACATTAATAATAAGTGCTCGTATTATTGCATAACAAAATTTGTAAACAGAACTTCTTCTACGCCTTTTATTTGGATACGCTTCATCAATATGTCCTGTAACAATTTGGTGGCATCAGCGCGTAAATTCTGTTTTCCTTCAAGGGTGCTAAGCTTAGCAAATTCCTGAGTCGAAAACATAGTATTTAACTTAGATACGATCAATGGCATATGTTTTTCTAATGCGGGTGCCACCAGCGGGTCTCGACTTTTCGCTACAACATAGGCTTGCAGATAATGCGTTCTGTCATCGTCAGATAATACAGTGGAGACGAACATAGGCCGACCACTTTTAGTCCGTATTTTAGTATAAACTGCAGGCATGCGGACTTCTTCGACTACTTCTTCAGCATCAGAGCCCATCAAGAAAAAGTAGCCAGCTCCGCCACCACCTAATAACACGACCACTGCGGCAATAATGATAATAAGCATTTTTTTTGATTTTTTTGGTGTCTCTTCTACTTTATCTTCTTCAGCCATGGTAATTCCCTCAATGCTATAGCAGTGGTTTAATGCTCTACGCTAAATTATCTCAATGTACTCAGTCGAACTTAAAACCTGAGGACTGAAAGAATTCAATAAACCCTTATAAAACGTAAATATAGCTCATTGTAGCGAATTATATCTAGTCAGAGTGATATCTAATAAAAAATATATTTTAATAATCTAAAATAGACATAAAAAAAGCCAATTGAGTCAACAATTAGCCAGTTGATTTAAATAATAGTTACTAAAGGCTCATTTATAAGCCTAATATTGATTCAAGCGCTAAAAAGAAAATATTCATAAGATCAAGCACGTTACCAACAAACGTTTTCTCTATGCATAGAAATCAACCAGAGAGAGCGTGCCCTGAGTATTCAAAGGATTATTTTGCAAAATAGCCTCCTCACTGTCGGCGTAATCACCAGAACCCGAGCGCCCTTCTATCTCTTGATTTTGCCTATTGTCTGCTCCCTGGTCACTTACCGAGGACTCGCCCAGCTCAATTCCCTGTTCTGCTAACATCTCGCGCAATCTAGGCAGTTGTTGCTCTAATGCATCTCTCACCGCTGCATGCGGGGAAGTAAAGGAAGCACTAAGCTGTTGATCGGGTCCGGAAATTTGTAACCTAATTTGTAAGGCACCAAGCTCGGGTGGATCCAGTTGAATGTTTACCACTCTTAAATTTTGCGAGGCTGCTATATATACTTTATCCGCGAGGGCAGAACTCCAATTTTGCGAGTTCGGAGGGGTGCCTATCGGCATTTGTAACTGGACCGGATTAGCCGTTCGTAAACTATTTTGCAAGCTGTTGAGTTGTTGCATTGCATCTGGTGTTTTAGCGGTCATGGCCTTGGTTGCCACAAGCTCTTCTTGCTCTGGACGAGCAGCTTCAACACCCGCTCGCATCTTATCGATCAACTGATTAAGCGACTGACTTTGCTCAGTTTGATTGATACTAGCAGGAGTCATTGTAGCTAGAGTAACGGGCTGGGAAACCTGCTCGACTGGCCCTCTCGCCACTGTTGTCTTGCCTGTATCTAGAGTTTTAGCGGGTTTATCTTCTGGCCGTGTCACTGAGACAGCAACAGCATTAGGCTCAATCTGATTGTCACGCACCGCTACCGGTGGCGTTACCACTACCGACGCATTAGCTGCTGATACAGGTACGCTCAACGCTTCTCGCTGCACCTCAGCATTAGCAAATTGCTGATTATCAGATTGCACCTTGACAGCTATTTTAGGAACCTGAGAGACAGCGGTGTCTATCTTAGGTATTTGAGAGTCCGCGGCATCGACTTTAGAGGCGGGCACTTCGATAGCGGGTATAACTCTAGGGGCTGCACTTGCAACTTCAGGCATTACAGCGACAGCATTTTCTACGCTTACCTTACTGCCTGATAAGACTTTAGGCTCAGCGGCAACTGGCACTTCAACCGGTAATACGGCAGTTGCTACATTATTAGACAGTGTTTTATCAGTAATCTCACGCGGCGCTACCCCCACCGCTTTTATATTTGTATCCCGCGCACTGATTGATGCACTAGGGTTATTCTCTACCGGTAGTATAGGCGGCGTATTTCCCGCCCTCACTGATTCGCTCGGCAGTTGATTGCTGACATGATTCAACACGGGTGCTGGAGTTTGTACAGGTGTTTGTGCAGGCTGCTCAAGCTTAGCAACCGTGACTATTTTCGGATCGACCAAAGCTATCGGTACTGCTGGTACTGCCGGTAAAGGTCGCTCTACAGTTGCTGCAGTTACGACACTACTTTCTTTAGCCCCCAACTGCTCTGCTACTGACAACATTTCCACCGTTGGCGGTGTTACTTTAGCAGCAGGGTTTAGCGCAATTTTAGGATCGAGTATTTCTACTTCAATGTTACTAATAAATTCGGCGCCGGGTATTTTTTGCGGGTTTAGCGGTACATTAATCGGTATCTCTACCGGCTTATCCACCTGAAATGCAACAGCCTCATCAGCGACTGCTACTATCGGCGCATGAATATACGGCAATAATTCGCCAGATAACGGCAATGACTGTCCGTTGTCAGGTTCTTTAACTAGGTTCGGCTGTTGTTCAGATACTTGATCGACTGGGGCCTTTTGATGCTGACTATCGATTCCAGGCTTATCCACGATCTCTTTAGATTCAGTATTTTTGACCGTCTGTTCACCGCTCGATGCAGTGACTGTTTTTTTCTCCACAGGCGAACTAACTGACGCTTCTGGGGGCTTATTGGCCACCTTGTTATCTTGAACCTTAGGCTTAACTTGTTCTGTGGCTCGACTCAGCTCAGATTTAAACGAATTGGCAGTTTTACCCGCAGTAACAGGCTGCGCAACTGTTAGCTCCGCCGCAACTGGGATTGAGATAGGTAAGATTGGTGCCGCCATATTAACATTCCATCAATAGCCAAATACAGTATTGATAGCAATATTAGTGCCAACTAGAAATTTAAGCTAATAGATGAATGCTGAAAAACATCACCCGTTCAATTTCGCAGTTTAAAGAACGCCCTTAGCTTTATTTTAAGTTCTTAGAAAAATTACGCAGAGAAGCTTCATCAATTAAATTCTGCAGAGCTTTATCAGCACTGTACTGCTCTTTTTTCTTTAGCTTAACAATTAAAGAGTCAATCGCATTTTGACGGGCACAGACACGACTCCAGTATTTTTTTACCTCAATCAACTGCTGCTTATTCACTTCCATGGAGACTTTGTGCTGCTCAATGACGTTGCCCACCTTCACCATAAAAGACTGATAGCTCATCAAATTTTGCACACTGATACCTTTGGCACAAGTCTGTTTATATTCCGCTTGGTACTCTAGCAAATAATTTTCCAACTGTAGTAGTTGCGTTTTGTCGTTTTCAACGCGCTTCACATGCTCAGCTAAAAACTTATCGGCCTCCTTTCTTTTTCGCTGCTCCAAATCAGCGACAATAGAGAGCCTGGCGGAGCGCTTTTTCTTCACTTAGCGGCGGGAGCTGGCACTACCGGCTCTACTGGCTGTAATGCGGTATACAACCACTGCTGGCTCTCACGCATACCAACCGACTCGCGTAAACCCTGCTGTAAAAACTTACGCATGGTCGGCATAGAACTAATCGCTGTATCGGTATCTGGGTCACTCCCAGCGACGTAGGCGCCAATAGAAATCAAATCCTCATTTTGACTAAATTTAGACATTAACTGCCTAAATCGCATGGCCGCTGCCAGCTGTGTCTCATCGACAATTTGTGGCATCGCTCTGCTGATCGAAGCCTCGACATCAATCGCGGGGTAATGTCCTTGCTCTGCCAGCGTTCTCGAGAGCACAATGTGTCCATCTAGGATCGCCCTGGCAGCATCTGCAATTGGATCTTGCTGATCATCTCCCTCGGTTAACACTGTATAAAACGCAGTGATCGAACCTTTACCTGTAGCATCATTACCTGCTCTCTCCACCAGCTTAGGCAGCTTAGAAAACACCGAGGGGGGATAGCCTTTGGTCGCTGGCGGCTCACCGATTGCCAAGGCTATTTCGCGCTGGGCCTGGGCATAGCGCGTCAGAGAATCGACTAACAGCAACACACTCTTTCCCTGTGAGCGATAATACTCTGCAATACGTGTACATAATTGTGAGGCCCTCAAACGCATTAAGGGTGAATCATCCGCAGGTGATGCAACTACCACTGACTTAGCCAAGCCCTCGGCCCCTAAGTTATGCTCTATGAATTCTTTTACCTCTCGTCCACGTTCGCCAATCAAGCCGACCACGGTGATATCGGCATCGGTCGATCGCGTCATCATGCCAAGCAATACCGACTTACCTACCCCAGACCCGGCAAACAAACCTATCCGCTGCCCTTTACCTACGGTCAAGAGCGCATTAATCGCTCTAATACCAACATTTAACGGCTCGCTAATAGGATGTCGATCAAGAGGATTGATAGTCTCCCCGGCGAGAGACACACGATGCTTTACATTGAGTGGCCCAAGTGAGTCCAGAGGCTCGCCGATACCATTGATTACCCGGCCCAACAACTCATTACCAACCGGTACCATTCTAGCAGCACCAAGCGGCAGAACCCTCGCCCCTGCTACCAAGCCCTCGACAGGATGTAATGGCATCAGGAAAATACTGTCGCCAGAGAAGCCGACAACTTCGGCTTCGATGCTGTCCTCTTCATCTAACATTATCCGGCAATTGTCCCCAATGGCAACTTCAAGACCGCGCGCCTCTATCGTCATCCCTATTAATCGAACAATATAACCTTCAATCTTAGGCACAGGCGGGGAGAGTGGCGAGGAGAGTTTTTGCATTCTTTCAAGGAGATTCACAACACTAATCCATATTGTCTATTGAGGATATCGCAATGCCATTATTCGAGGCGAACATGCGCTTAAAAATACTTAAGAGCGGGCGTGCAGCTAAAGTTATCACGGACCTGCCCAACTTGATCTTTAGGCATTAGAGAGCTGAGAATTAAGAAATAATATCACTTTGTTTCTTGCTCTGGCTGCAGCTGATCAATAGGGTCTTCATAAAGTTTTGCATATAGCTGCTCAACCACATCTTGAAAGCGGCTATCCAGTTGGTATTCAATCAGGCTAGCCCCGGTTTTTATGGTGCAACCGCCCTGAGAAATATCATCATCACTGACCACCTGCCAGTGCGAATTGCGTCGTGGAATCGCCTCTTCTATATGCTCCCTATCGGCGGGATTTATATTGATGATGACTTCTTCGGCCTGCTTAGGCAATAACTCTAGCGCACTGGCAAAAGCTTTCAGTACAATCTCTGGATTTGACTTAACTTCAAAGTCAATAACTGCAGCCGCGACATGCTCGACCATTTCTACCATTATCTCAGAAATCTTTTTACGCTGATCTTCCAGAGGATCTTGTAGCGATAGGATCGCAGCATCTAACAGTGCAACTCGCTCATCAATCAGCTTTTGCCCCTGCTCTAGGCCTTGCTGCAAGCCACGCTGATCACCTTCTTTCTCGCCAAACTTATAACCATCCTCGCGCCCTTTGGCAAACCCCTCTTCATAGGCCTGCTCTCTAATCACTTCAATTTCTTCCAGCGTCATATGCGCAGAAGATTCAACCTCATCTTCAAGCACTGTCACTTGAGAATTTTCACTCTCACTGAAGCTATCTTTAGTGGCTAAGCCAATCACATGACTACTACCAACTTCTGGCAATACCCAAGATGTATAATGAACACTAGAACCTAACTCGGAGGCGCGAATTCTAATTGGCGGCTTTTCTGACATATAAAAATCTCGAATTATTAGCATCAACGCAGGAATTGACTAAAGAGCCCTACTGATCAAATGAAACAACAGTACAAATTAAACCATGGCAGCCTAGGCACTCACTCTATCAAGACTAGCCAAAGTTGGTCAATTTAAACCATGTCATCGCCACCGCCGAGCATAATTTCGCCATCATCAGCCAGCTTGCGAGCAATTGTCAAAATATCTTTTTGTGCATCTTCTACATCGCTCATCCGCACTGGGCCTTTCGCTTCTAATTCATCACGAAGTAAGTCTGCTGCACGCTTCGACATATTTTTGAAGATTTTTTCCTGCATTGCAGTATCGGCACCTTTGAGTGCAATAACCAGCTGATCAGTTTGAATTTCACGCATCATCACCTGAATGCCACGATCGTCCACATCAATCAAATTTTCAAAGACGAACATCATGTCCGATATTTGATCAGCTAATCCCTCATCTACTTCTTTAATCCCGACCATCACCTCTTCTTCGATAGTTGAGTCGATATAATTCATGATATCAGAGGTTTGCTTCACCCCTCCCAACGTTCTGGAGGATTGTCCACTACCACCACTGAATTGCTGCTCAAGCATGTCATTGAGCTCTTGCAAGGCAGCGGGCTGGATACGATCAAGAGAGGCGATGCGTAAAATAATATCTAAGCGCACTTTGTCATCAAAGCAGCTCAGCACACTGGCAGCCTGATCTGGATCAATATAAGAGACTACCACTGCTTGTATCTGAGGATGTTCATAGCGAATCAGTTCAGCCACTTGCATCGGCTCCATCCACCTGAGAGTATCTAGACCCGATGTATTGGTATTCATTAAGATACGATCAATTAACGTCTTGGCTTTTTCGTCACCCAGCGCTTGATTTAACATCCGCCTAATATATTTATCGTTGTGAATGCCTATCCCAGTTTGGTCACTGACTAAATGCATAAAATCAGAAATAACAGATTCGACACTGGTTTGCGCAATATTGTCCAGATTGGACATGGCCACACCGATTTTTTGAACTTCTTTTGGCCCTAAGTGGCGTAAGATTTCAGCGGCGTCATCCTCGCCTAAACTGATCATTAAAATAGCTGCTTTTTCAATATCACTCAGCTCTATATCTACATCACTCATCGTCTTTCACCCACTGTTTTACCGCTTGCGCCACTCTCGCTGGATCCTCAGCAATCATACTTTTTACCGAGTTTACCTGGTAATCAAAACTTTCATTGGGTGTCGGCAACAAGCCATCATCACGCCCGCCAAAAGTCACTGAATCTTCCGATATATCGTCGGCATTTAACCCGTCTAACTCCGCAGCGACTTCTCCTGCCGCCCCCATACCGATGCCCGCAGGGTGAACGCCGCTAGAAACCAAGTTTTTCAATATAGGCCGAAAAATACCAAACACCATCAACAATAAAAACAAGCCCGCGCCCACTTGTCGGGCAATATCCCATACCCAAGCTTGCATATAGATAGGTATTTCTTGATCTACCATGGCAATTTCAGGAACAAACGCAGAGTTCACGACATTAACTTGGTCACCGCGCTGCGCTGCAAAACCTACCGCACTTTTAACTAAAATTCGCAGACGCTCTAAATCAGCCTCCGACCAAGGCCTCATGGTTATCTGTCCATCTTCTCCAGGGACCTTTATGTCATCGACCACCACAGCCACACTGATACGATTTATCTGCCCCATTTGACGCTTAGTATAAGAAATACTACGGTCTAACTCATAATTTTTTGTCGCTTGTTTACGAGAACTACCAGGCAGAGCACCCTCTCCCCCCGCACCACCCGCAATTTCAGGAACGCTACTTGGCCCCGGCGGTTGGTTAGACAAGGCTCCTGGCACACCTTCCGCAGGTTTAGTGCCAACTCTACTTTCATCTAAGGTCTGTTCACTACGCAGCGCCGGAAGGTCTGAATTGTATAATTCTTCGGTTTGTTCTACGGAGGTGAAATCGACATCCACCGACACCTGCGCCCTAAACCTACCCTGACCGACCACCGGCAATAAAATATTATTGACACTTTCCAAGAGGCTCTGCTCAATTTTTAAACTGTAGTCAAATTGTTTTCCC
Source organism: Oceanospirillaceae bacterium (assembly GCA_013215445.1). GTDB lineage: Bacteria > Pseudomonadota > Gammaproteobacteria > Pseudomonadales > Balneatricaceae > Rs1. The sequence goes on along the minus strand of JABSRA010000030.1, from coordinate 14,705 downwards.
GCCAATAGCAGATCGGTATCTCTCTCTCTTGAATTGAGCATTCGCCCGCGCTGATCAACAATAGTGACATTTTTCTCGTCGAGCGCACTAATAGAGGAGGCAACTAAGTTAGCAATCGCAGTGACCTGCTCCGGCTCTAACTTTCTCCCGGAAAAAAGTTCAACAAAGACCGAGGCCGTGGGCACTTTATGGTCACGTACAAACACCGATTCTTTGGGAATCGCCAAATGGACGCGCGCGTGTCTTACCGCCACCAAGCTTGAGATGGTTCGCGCCAACTCCCCTTCTAAGCCACGCCTGTATCGCGCACTCTCCATAAACTGGCTAGAACCCAGACTGTCGGTATTATCAAGTATTTCAAAACCGACAGTTTTGTCGAAGCTAATCCCATCGGCAGCCAATTGCAACCGGGCCTGATTGACACTGGCTTCAGGCACCAAAATCGCCCTGCCGTCCGCTTCAAATTTATAGGGTATATTGTATAGCTTTAACTGATCAATGACCTGATTGGCATCGGCAAAAGATAGATTAGAAAACAGCACTCGCTGATCAGGCGTCTTAGACCAGAGAACAATAGAAAAACCGATAGCGATACTCGCAGCTAAGCCCACCATCAAACCAAGTTGGCGCATCAATGACAGCTTGTTAAAGCCGACCATCATATTACCCTTGGTTAGTTGCGCTTCTGTTGTTTCCGCCATTTTTCTCTTCAACTCATTTTATTAATTTATTACTTAGGGACTAAACAGCCTCTAGATAGGCATTTTCATTATATCTTCATAAGCACTGACTAAACGATTTCGCACTTGCGCCATCGCTTCAAAGGCCAGTGAAGATTTCTGCAAACTTATCATCACTTGGGTTAACTCCACAGCTGGATCCCCCTTTTCGTAAGCAGTAGCGAGACTCTTCGAGGCCATTTGTGTTTCATTGACTTTATCGACAGCCGTTTTCAATAACTGGCCAAAGTCTGCTTTTTGCACTTCTTGAATTTGTGAATCTTTTGTCGAAAAATTGACGTTCGGGATTTGTAGCTGTGCCTGGGCTTTAATTTCCCGCATTTGCATTAGCACGCTGTTAATATCAGTACGTTGAATCATAATCACCCCGCGGTATTTTCGACAATATAATGGCACTTAGCCGTAACATGCAAAAATATTTTAGCACTCTATCCATTAATGTCAATTTAATGGCATAGTTTGTGTCAAAAAAACATATATCGCATCTCAACTATAAAACATGCAATTATCAAGCCAACTAATTTATATTATGCATTACCTAGTAGTCCTCATCTACGAGGTGACGCCAAAGGTTAGCAATACAGGATATTAGAAAAGAGCTGTTTGCCCATTGCAATTTACCTCACCGAGTAGTGAGCAGATTAAGCTAGTGATACCTATCCCATCGCAGCTGTTTTTTGATTGGCACTCAACTCTAACACCACTGCGATCTAACCGGCGGCAATACACACCGCGAATTTCGACTTGTCCGCTGTTTATTCCGCATGCTGCATCCAATCACTCGTGCTCTAGCTTATTACTTGTTTTTACAGATTTTTTCTAAATCATCCAGACACACCTGTACGGCGCTCAATCTAATAAATTTGTAAACCCATTATCGGAGCCATCAACAAGCATTGCATGCAACATTCGGGTTAGCTTGATCGAGAAAAAAAAGGGAGAAATAACAGAGAAGATTAAGAAAACAACGATCTAGCAGCGCTTAACGACATTTATTATGATACTTGCTTAACTGGAGTGTATATAAAGCACTAAAACCCAATAATAGTTATCTAAAAAAGTAACGACAACTATTATCGGATTACTAAAATTTATCCTTTATGATTACAGCGATTGGCAATTAACTCATCTACCACGGATGGATCTGCTAAAGTGGATGTATCTCCAAGCGCGGAAAAATCATCTTCTGCTATTTTACGTAAGATTCTACGCATGATTTTTCCCGACCTCGTTTTGGGCATTGCCGAGGTAAATTGAATATAGTCTGGTGTTGCTATAGGTCCTATTTGTTTACGCACCCATGCTCTCAGATCGATCCTCAATTCATCACTAGCTTTAGACCCGGACATCAGCGCCACATAGATATAGATACCTTGACCTTTGATTTCATGTGGAAAACCCACCACTGCAGATTCTGCGACTGCAGGGTGCGAGACGAGCGCGGATTCAATTTCTGCGGTCCCCATACGGTGCCCGGAGACGTTTAACACATCATCGACACGTCCGGTAATCCAATAATCCCCGTCCTCATCTCGACGTGCGCCATCACCAGTCTCATACATTCCGGGAAAGGTAGAGAAATATGTTTTTTCATAGCGCGTATGATCTCCCCAAATTGACCTAGCCTGGGCAGGCCAAGAATCGGTAATCACCAAATTTCCTTCTCCCGCTCCCTCAATTGGCTGACCTTCGTTGTTCATTAACGCTAACTGCACCCCAAAAAACGGATGCGTGGCCGAACCGGGCTTTGCGTCGCTGACTCCCGCTAATGGCACTATCATGATCCCACCTGTTTCAGTTTGCCACCAAGTATCGACGATCGGACACCTGCCTCCACCAATAACCCGATGATACCACTCCCACGCCTCGGGATTTATCGGCTCACCCACAGACCCTAACAGCCTTAAACTGCTTAAATCAGCATCACCTAGCACTTTATCGCCATGCTGCATTAAGGCGCGAATGGCAGTAGGCGCCGTATAAAACTGGGTGACTTTATGCTTTTCAATCACTCTACCAAAGCGGCTATTATCAGGATAGTTGGGCACACCTTCAAACATTAAGGTGGTTGCGCCATTCGCCAGTGGCCCATAAATAATATAACTATGGCCAGTAATCCAACCGACATCCGCAGTACACCAATATACATCCCCCTCCTTATAATCAAACACATACTCGTGAGTCATGGAGGCATATACCATATATCCACCCGTGGTATGTTTTAATCCTTTAGGCGCGCCTGTCGAGCCAGAGGTATATAATATAAATAATGGCGCTTCAGCTGGTAGTTCTACCGCCTCGCATTCACTCGATGCATTATTGACCAGTGCATCATAATCTCTATCGCGCGCTTCATCCCACGCTGCTTCTTTGTCGACATGGTTCACCACGATCACACGTTTACAATACTGCTGTGCCTCAGGATTTTCTAGAGCGACATCCACATTCGCTTTAAGCGGGATAGACTTACCACCTCTGAGGGAGTAATTAGCGGTAATCACTAATTTAGACTTAGCACCCACGATGCGTGAAGCTAAAGCCTCAGGGGAAAAACCACCAAAGATAACCGAGTGAACAGCACCAATACGAGCACAAGCCAGCATCGCAACCGCCGCCTGGGGAATCATTGGCATGTAGAGAGTGACTACATCTCCCTGTTTTATGCCCTCTGCCTTTAAAGCATTGGCAAATTTACAGACCCGCTGATGCAAATCCCTATAGGTAATAGATTCTGATTTATTCGGGTCATCTGCCTCCCAGATGATAGCGACTTGTTCCGCTCGCTTTTCTAGATGTCTATCTAAGCAGTTGTATGACGCATTCAAAGTACCATCTTCGAACCATTTTATACTGACATTACCAGGCTCAAAGGAGCAATTTTTAACCTTAGTATAATCTTTAAACCAGTCAATACGCTTTCCCTGCTCACGCCAGAAACCATCCGGATCACTGATGGATTGCTGGTACATTGTCTGAAATTTCTCACGATTTACAACAGCATTTTTTGCAAATTCTGAATTTACTGCATAGACAGTTTTGGTACTCATTTCACGCCCTCTTATTGTTATTAGCTGTTTATTAACCGAGCTATAGCGCGTTAAAAAATACTAACCGCCGTCAGTGTTAGGTAGCTATAATATTATGAGACTTCTGCATAACGGAATATACAATACGAAAACCAGGAAAAATCGACAAAATAGCGGAACTCACCAATGTAAATGAGCATCTTGAGTCAATTATTAACGCCGTATTATCGAGCGCAGTCATCATGCACTCGGGTAAATTATGCTGAGGCCTCACTTAGTGTATTGGTCATACTATGGTTTACTGTAACCTAATATAGCTAAAGGACTAACTGATATAAATTAGACCTTCGTATAGAAATACTTAAAATACCTAAAAGGCTATTTTTTCTCAACCCTTAAATCCAAGTAGCGATTAACGCTAAATTTACAACCATGCATAACCACGACGCCTTTAAAGCTAAATTTAGCTGTAAGGCGCGAAACACTTGTGCAAAAATTAGGCGCATAGCTGGGCAGGAAGCCCGTGCATAGAGTACTGCACTAGCCCATGGATGGGCGTAATTAGAATAACGCAGCAGTAACTACCAAGAAAAATAGAAAATTTAATAGTCAGCAGAGATCAACGCTTGTTTCGTCTGCATTGGCTTTATGTGGGCATGCTTTTATTTAGCGAAGACAAAGAGGTATAAGAGCCTGATGAGAACATTTTCTAAATGCATCAATATCTTATGCATACTTATCGAGTTCGACTGTAGAATCTAGCCCGAATATTGTATGCAATTTCAAAGTTAGGTTAAACTTCCTTTTTTAGCAAGCTATCTAGATCAATACCCGCTTCACGTATTTTTGCCAATTTATAGCGCAAAGTTCGCGGGCTAATGTCTAATTTAAGCGCCGCCTCTTTACGACTTCCTTGGGTTGCCCTGAGGACATCCACAATCAATTGGAATTCATGCTGTCTTAAGTCGCTCCCTAAATTCCCCAACGCCTCTGGGTTGATGACAGTCTCAGCGACTTCTAGCTTCGCCGTACCTACAGTCTCCAGTGACGGCCCAGCCACTTGATGCAAACTGATAGGGCCCGCCTGGAGATGCAAATCATCAGCCCCAATCTCAGCACCCTGTTGGATAATAAGCGCCCTCTGAATGACATTTTCCAACTCTCTTACATTCCCAGGCCATTGGTGCGCCTCAAGCATCACCTCTGCTTGAGCACTAAACATCACCTTTGAACGTCTCATTTTAATGACATGCTTAGCCAATATTTGCCTCGCTAAAGGCAAGATATCTTCACGCCTGCTACGCAGTGGCATCCACTCTAATGGGAATACATTTAATCGATAATAGAGATCTTCACGAAATTTTTTCTCAGCCACATATTCATACAAATTTCTATTGGTCGTCGCCAACACTCTAACATTGAGCGATATTACCGCCTTCCCCCCGACCCGCTCAACTTCTTGCTCCTGTAATACACGCAACAATTTCGCCTGCAGTGACATTGGCATCTCAGTGATTTCATCCAGCAACAAAGTGCCACCATTGGCCTGCTCAAACTTTCCGATATTGGCGCTGATTGCACCGGTAAATGCACCCTTTTCATGACCAAACAGTATCGATTCAAGCATGTTTTCGGGAATAGCCGCACAGTTTATAGCGACGAAGGGCTGGTTCGCTCTAACGGAATTTGCATGGATATAACGCGCCAATACTTCTTTCCCGGTCCCCGACTCTCCAGTTATTAATACCGTAGTATCTGTGGCGGCCACTCTTTTAGCCAACTGTAAGAGCTGATGACTACTCGGGGACACCGCGATGGTCTCACCCTCTTTGATACCGTTGTTGGCGAAAGTGTATTTATTGATCGCTGCAATAAGCAATTGCGGCTCAAAGGGCTTCATTAAATAATCGACGGCCCCCTGCTGCATCGCCTCCACTGCCTTTTCAATCTGCCCAAAAGCCGTCATTAATATCACCGGCAATGCAACGTGCTGCTTTTTGATATAGGCGAGTAGCGCATGACCATCAATACCGGGCATATTGACGTCAGTAATCACTAAGTCATAACTATTTTCTTTTAACATCAAAATAGCTGACTCCCCATCTTTAGCACTGGTCACCGATAACTTGGCCAGCTCTAAAGTATCAATTAACGCCTCTCTCAAATCCGGATCATCTTCAACCAGTAAAATATTATTGGTCATTTACACCTCGATAGATAAAATCTTAAATACATCAATGGTAATTTCTGCTGGTCATGATGGATTGAAACCAGCCGCATTATCGATTGTCCGGACACAGCGGTAACCAAAAACCCGCAACGGTGCCCTTGCCTATTTGAGACGCCATTTCAAATCGCCCGCGATGCGCTTTGGCAACCTCATGGGCGACACTTAAACCAAGGCCTGTACCATGTGACTTAGTGGTATAAAATGGCTGTCGTACCTTAGCGAGAGTCTCAGCACTCATACCTGGCCCATTATCAACAATAGAAATAACTAACCACTGCTGATGCAATTTCGCCGTTATTTTAATCACTGGATTACTTTTAACCGATTGCAGCCCGTTGATCACTACATTGACAATAGCACCAATTAGCACATCTTTATTGCAAGTGATCTCAATATCGAGGTGATTGGTCTGTAATTCGCAATCTGCATCATATTGCGCCAGCGGAATATCAAGCGCATCCTCTAGGGATTGAAATAATAATTTAACGCTAATGTTGTCTGACAGCGGGCTGTCTCCGCCAGCAAAAATCAACATATCGCTAATTTGCTGCTCGATATTGAGCAACCTAGCTTTAGCTTTTCCGGCAAATTTGATTCTCTGCGAATCCGACAAATCAGATCGCTGCAAATTACTTGAATATAATAGCGCAGCAGAGAGAGGTGTTCTAATTTGATGGGCGAGCGAAGCCATCATCTTGCCCATTTCACCCAGCCTTTGTAGATGCGCTAATCGCCCTTGTAGCCTGCGTGTTTCGGTTAAATTACTTAACAGCACTAGCTGGCCTTGATTGCCCAATAATGCCCTAGTATCAATGGACACTCTACGACCATCTTTTAAGGAGACTTCGTGCCCATCGTCAGCTTGAGGTGCAAAACACAAACTGACCACATCTCGCCATTTTTTACCCACCAATAAATCACAGAGCAAACTAGTCGCCGCTGGATTACACAGGCTGATCACACCCAATTCATTAATGACCACAACTCCCGCGGGCATTATCTCCAGCAATTTTTCAAATCGATCGTCAACCGCAGGGCGATTATTCTGCAACTGCTCAAGCTGCTCTGTTAAACGCTTATTTTGCGCTAACAACTGCGCTTTACTCAGTTCACTCATTGTCGTTGTATTCCGTATTTACGCATTTTTTCGACCAAAGTAGTCCGACGTATCGACAGTAGGGTTGCAGCTCTAGCAACCACTTGATTGCTCTTTGCCAGCGCTTGCTTAATCAAAGACGTCTCAACTTGCTCTACATACCCCTTCAAATCGAAGTCACGTTCTGGTAGCTCAAGTCCCGGTAACAGAATTTCCTGCTCCGCCTCCTCTAATACACTAATGAAGTGATTATCAGTTTCTAAATGCATATCACTCTGCACTTGATATCGAGAGGGATCTGGCTCGTTGACATGTCTACACTTAAGCGGCAGTTCACTGACCCCGATCACCCCATCTGGATACATAATCGAGAGACGCTCAATTAAGTTAGACAGCTCGCGAACATTACCGCTCCAAGGATGCCTCTCCAGCGAATCAATGGCCGACAGCTTGAATTTGAGCTTGCCTAAATCCTGCTCACAAGCACGCTCTACAAAGTGCTGCAGCAAAATGGTAATATCACTTTTTCGCTCCCGCAGTGACGGTACATCAATGGGATATACATTGAGTCGATAAAACAAATCTTCGCGAAACGCCCCCGAAGCGACCATCTCTTCTAAGTTTCTATGGGTAGCAGCGACTATGCGTACATTGACATGGATGGTTTTGCTGCCACCCACTCTTTGAAAGCAGCGCTCTTCCAACACTCGCAGCATCTTTACCTGCATAGGCAATGGCATATCGCCTATTTCATCTAAGAATAATGTGCCGTTATTGGCCATTTCAAAACGCCCGGCGCGACTTGAAACAGCACCGGTAAATGCGCCTTTTTCGTGTCCAAATAGCTCACTTTCTAATAGTTCTTCTGGAATAGCGCCACAGTTGACCGGCACAAATGGTTGTTTAGCCCTGGTAGACAAGTCGTGAAGAGACCTTGCCACTAATTCTTTACCGGTACCTGACTCTCCAGTGATGAGTACATTTACTTCTCTGTCTACTACTTTAGACATAGACTTTTTTAGAGTTTCTATGGCTACGCTCTCCCCGATTAAAAGCGGGAACAGATAATTTTGACCGGCCTTTGAATCACTGCGTACGGCCTTGTATATTTGTGCCTCATGCAATAAATCCGTCAATATATCGTCATTTAGCTTATCAGTTAGCACCCGCAACAACTGTTTTTGGGAGCTTTGCGTTAATTTTTCGGAATCATTCCAACTCTGTAATAGACAGATAGGAGTATTATGAAAATTATCACGAATGAATTGGATCAATTTATTTAAGGAGAGGGGCAGACTGCAATCACCGATTAATGCAATAGAGTAGCGATTACCGTTACCTTTGCTCTGCAACAGCTCTACAAAGGTCAACACTTCATGCCTGACATTTAAAAAATCTAAACTATTTGCTATCGATAACCTTCTAGCTTCGTTGTCATCAACCAAAATAACTTTATTGCGTACGAGTGGGATCATGGCTAAAATCACTGTCATTTTTTTGACATTCTAGCAGAAATTTACAATCTCGCAATAATATTGCCTAGGAACCTATCAACATAACAAAACAGTCGGATCTGCAGCACAGGCAGAAGTGAGACCTAAGCGGTCTACTGTACCCATTGATACTAGAAACGGACAGAACATTGCATCGATAAAATTCTTAATACTGCTCTCGGATTCCAAATCAATATTTTCCATGAATAGATTTAGACAATGACCTAGCGGTCTGGCGGGCTTACCGATCCTTGCGTGAAAAGTAGCGATGCGAGCAATTAGCTCTTCTCTTGAGGCGCACAAATTGTTTGGAACAAGTTATCATGCCAGGCCCGAAGAGCTGAGGTACAGGTACTTGCCGAATAATTGCGTGCTATTTCATCCGCTAAAATAAATAAATGAGAAATTTCTACTGTTTCGGAATAGATCAGTGCGTAAGCCGACAGACTGCTTAATGTGATTATTTCCCAGTTTTTTTGTATAGATTAGACATTAATCTAAACTTGGTAAATACAATGAAGATCTATGCTTGTGCTGTGCCCAGTGGAGGGCTATGAAGTAGCTATCAAGTAGCTATCAAGTAGCTATGAGATACGGAGTTATTCAGCGTTTTTGCAGAGATTTTTTGGGATTCAGCTCTTTATGCATCAGCGCCATTAACTCGGCTTCCGGACGGCCAATCCCGCAACTTTGTACCAGATCATCCACGTTAGCACCCATTTCTACCAGTCGAGCTGCTTGCGAGTAGACGACTTCGTCTGGGTCTCTCTGCTCTAATTCAAACTGTTTTTCCAATGACAACTCTAGTTTGGACTCAACATCTACAATGCGCTTGCCCATGCCTATCGTTGTCGATGACATTGCCTGGATTTCAGTTCTTAACGCGGCGGCCACTAAAGTGGCTTTTTTCTCGGCATTTCTTTGTTTAAAGAAAAGAAAGATAACAAATACGAACATTACCAGTAGCGCAACTAGCAAAATGCCTAATAACCCTAAATTGTCCGCCAATTGGATACCCCGAAAAGATAATAACTTGATTAACACTTATAACTAGCTAATTATGCATGTTCATAACCGCTAAAATAGTCAAACGTCTTATGCTAAGCGAATATTAGCACAGTTCAACTTAATCTGAGTACTAAAGCTTAACTTGGTTATTATTACCTCTGAAGTAGAGAATGCTCACAAAAAAATTACGAGTTAATTAATTTGTTAACTGAGAATTAAGCTCATCATCAAACATTTTCACCATAGCGGGCACATTTACCAACGCACACTTTTCTGGTAAATAAGTCCCGGTTAACCAAGGACGAAACTGTGGTGAAGCGTTTTCTGTTACATCACTTAGTAGTATGTTTTGTGCTTTTAGTATTTTATCAAACACAATTGACCAGTGTTTACCTTTGAGCACTAACATTTCATTATAATTAGATTTCAAAGGATCATAGTTATCACCAAAGAGAATTTGTGCAGTATCAACAACATGCGTACGCATAGTGGCCGATGTAAAGTTCCCCAATATCCAATTTCTGTCGTTATCTAACGATAAAGATACATTTGATAATTTTATCAATCCCTCAATATCTTCAAAGGGTATGGCCAGCTTAAGCCCGTACATTTCTACTAATAAACAATTTATACTAAGTTCGATGGTGTCCAAGACTTCAGTAATCACTTCTGTGGTATTTTCAACGGTTGCTGGTAATGCCGTTTCTGCTAGCATCTCAGGCTCTGTTAATATTTCTGGACCTACTTGTACCTCTGCTGCTAGAACTTCTGGTTCTGCTAGTACTTCTGGTTCAGCTGGTACTTCTGGCTCTGCTGACTCTATTAGTTCTGCTGGCTCTACTAGTACTTCTGGCGCTGCTGACTCTATTAGTTCTGTCGGCTCTGCTAGTACTTCTGGCTCTGCTGACTCTATTAGTACTTCTGGCGCTGCTAGTACTTCAGGTTCTGTTAGTACTTCGGACTCTGCTAGTACTTCTGGTTCTACCGCCCTTTCAGGTTCAGTAGATACTTCAGCTTCGGACTCCACGATAGCAACAACAGATTGCTCTTCTGCAATTATCCTCTGTACCTCTGCTGCGGTGTCGATCAGTACATCTTCTTCTTCAGAATCCTCTAGCAAAGCTGAAAGATAGTCTATCACTAGTTTTTGATTTCGGCCTTCAAAATTAGATCTGCTCATATTTTTCCCTCGCCTTCAATCAAGGACTTAAGGAGTTTTGCATAGGCTAGTACGCCGCGACTTCCAGGATCGAACCTTGAGGGGAACAACCCCTTCATACTCGCGTTGCGAAACTTCGTATCGACGGGCACTACCACTGATGCAATTTCAGCGGCGTACAGACTGTGTAATTCGCGCAGGCATTTCACTGATGCTTGGGTTCTACGATCATAAAAAGTCGGGATAATAGTGTAGGGAAGCTTAACTTTTCTCGCTCGGTTAATCATCGAAATAGTTCGAATCATTCTCTCTAAGCCCTTTAGCGCAAGAAACTCGGTCTGGGAGGGAATTAATAATCTATGACTAGCGGCTAAGGCATTTACCATTAATACCCCCAACACCGGAGGACTATCAATTAACACATAATCATAATCATCTTTAACGTGTGATATGGCTTTGGCTATCTGTAGTCCTAGTCCCGATTTACCAATTGCCTGGCGCTCTAACGTAGCCAAGGCAGTAGAGGCGGGCAATAACTGAACCTTTTCCGAGGCTGTAGGCACCATTAAACTCTGCACCAGAGACGATGTTACCTTGGTATCCGGTAGGAACAAGTCATAAACACTCTGGTCGATTTCATCTGGATTATAGCCAAAATAACTGGTTAGGGAACCATGAGGATCGAGGTCTATCAGTAAAACATCATACCCAGAATCTGCTAACAAGCCAGCAAGCGTAACTGCTGTTGTGGTCTTGCCTACACCACCTTTCTGGTTTGATATTGCCCATACTTGCATATTGCTGCCTACATTTTGAAATTAGATAAGGTTACAAGTTATCATTGCACTGGCAAAATCTACATTAACATCAAAATAAATTTGCTTGGCAACCCTCTATAGTTTAATTTTTATCTTCAAGATTAACAACCTAAGTCGATAAAAGACAACTTTTAGTACATTCAGCGCTATCCTTTAACTCGAGTCAAACACTCGGCGAAATCTTTTAAATCGACGACACTATCAAGAACACCGGCTTTAGCCACTGCTTTTGGCATACCATAAATAGTACAAGAGCTTTCGCTTTGCCCCCATATTGTTGCGCCTGCTGATCTTAATAGTTTAGCACCATCGCGCCCATCAGCACCCATACCAGTCAATATAACCGCCAACACTTTATTAGTATAAGTTTTGGCAACACTGGCAAAAGTAACATCGACACTAGGTTTATAGGTTAATCGCTCATCACCTGGCAAAATTCGTACTGTGCCACTACCATCTACCATCATTTGCATACCACCAGGGGCGAGTAACGCCCGTCCAGGCTTTAATTTATCTCCTGACTCAGCGTGCTTTACTTCGATGTTGCACTGCTGATTTAGCCGTTCTGCAAATACCGAGGTAAAGGTATTGGGCATGTGTTGAATAAGTAATATTGGAACCGGGAAATTAGCGGGCAATTGAGTCAATATCTCTTGCAGAGCAGCGGGCCCACCGGTAGATGAACCTATAGCAACTACTTTGCAACCCAGAGGTAATGAAGGCTTAGTTGGCTTTACCAGGTTAGACCTAGTTTGAGCGGTTATTTCCCTCTCTAATCTAGGTATTTCCCGAGTTTTAACCCCTGTTACAGTGGTTGCTTTAGGTCTCGTCGATGGTATTAAAAAGCTACTTTTAACGAAGTGTTTAGAGCGGCCCAAGGCAACGATACGATTGATGAGATCTTTATTGAGGCTCTCACTTTTACCCATCCAAGCACGCATATCTTTGGTAAGATAATCAACAGCCCCAGCTTCCATCGCCTGTAGGGTAACTTGCGCACCTTCATGAGTCAGTGAGGAGACCATCAATACTTGAGTAGGGCGCTCGCGCATTATCTGGCGAACGGCGTCAATGCCATTTAATTTTGGCATTTCAACATCCATGGTAATCACATCGGGCTTTAGACTGCTATTTTTCTCAATAGCTTCAATCCCATCCCTCGCAGTACCAATGACTATAATACGAGAGCTCTGTGAGAGGATTTGTGATATTCGCTGCCTAAAAAATGCAGAGTCATCTACAACTAAAACCCTTACGGCCATTTATACCCCCCAAACGTATGTAATAAGAGTAACGCAGAGATAAAACCGCGCACTACTACCTTTAATAGTGCTTACTAAGCGTGCTCTTTTAACAAGTTTGGAATATCAATGATTAACGCGATACGACCATCACCAGTGATTGTTGCACCAGATAAGCCCGCAGTACCGTGCAATATAGTTCCCAGTGGTTTGATGACCACCTCTTCTTGACCGACTAACTGATCGACAACAAAACCTGCCCTTAGTGTACCGACGGTCACTATCACCACATGCCCTTGTTCTGGCAGATCTGCACCTGCCTGCCCGTCAATCAACCAGCGCTTCATATGGAACAATGGCAGCGCTTGATCCCGTACGGTGATAACCTGCTGACCGTCCACTACATTGGTCTTGGTCAAATCTAAATTAAAGATCTCATTCACGTTAACCAGCGGCAATGCAAAAGCTTGATTTTCTAGAATCACCATTAAGGTTGGCATAATAGCCAAGGTTAGCGGCACTTGAATCGCAATACGTGTGCCTTGCCCCAGTACTGAATCAATTGCCAATGTACCGTTGAGCTGAGTTATTTTAGTCTTGACCACATCCATGCCGACACCGCGACCTGAGACGTCAGAAACGACTTCTTTGGTAGAAAAACCTGCGGCAAAGATTAAATTAAAGCACTCTTGATCGGTTAATCTATTGGCCGCTTCTTGATCTAACATGCCACGGGTCACCGCTAAGGATCTGAGCACCTCAGGGTCCATACCCGCGCCATCATCCTGAATGATCAATAGTATATGATCGCCTTCCTGCTCCGCGGATAAAAGAACATGACCCTCACGTGCTTTTCCGGCTTTTTCACGAACATCAGGAGTTTCAATGCCATGATCCACTGAGTTTCTCACTAAGTGAATGAGTGGATCAGCGAGAGCTTCAACTAGATTTTTATCTAAATCAGTCTCCTCTCCTCTAAGCTCTAAGCGGATTTCCTTCTTTAAAGTCCGTGACAAATCACGAATCAAACGAGGGAAACGGCCAAATACTTTTTTAACTGGCTGCATTCTGGTTTTCATTACAGACATCTGCAAATCAGCCGTGACCATGTCTAAAGTCCCTAGGGCTTTAGACATCTCTTCATCTTCATTATTATCGCCGAGTCGCACTAGGCGATTTCTAACCAACACTAATTCGCCAACCATGTTCATAATTTTGTCAAGTAGACGAGTATCAACCCGTACATTACTCTCTGGGGTTGGCGCTTTCTTAGAGGGGGATTTTGCAGACCCTTTATTCGCGGCTTCGGTGGCTTTTTCTACCGTCGCTTTCACCGTTTGTTGATCCTCTATTGGAGAGTCAGGCTCAGACACTGGCGCCACATCGGGTATGTTTTCACTGGGTGCTGCAACCTCAGCTTCTACGCTCTTAAATGCGCCCTGTCCAGATGCCTGCAAATCATCTAATAAATTTTCAAACTCGTCTTCTAAAGTGGCAGGTTTCTGCTTGCCCGGAGCTCCGGTGCTGCCGTGCAGCTCATTCATCAGAGAATCAAATTCATCCTCGGTAATTAAATCATTGCCTCGGGGAGCTTTTGGAGTCTTCACTGTATTAGATTCCTGTAACAGTAAATCAAAATCATCGGCAGGTACCATAGGAGATTGAGGTAGTGGTGCGGCTTTAGTAACTGGCGCAATGGCAGCAGTTGGCTCTGTAATTTCAGGCTCAGCATTGTCACCTTCTGCATAGGCAATTAGGCGTTGAATCAGTTCAGGTGCTGCTTCTACTGGGGCGTCGCCATTACGCACGTTATCAAACATTTGATTAACGGCATCTAAGGACAGCAAGACCACATCCATTAGCGGTGCTGAGACCTTAATTTCACCAGTGCGCA